>JBGVIN010000038.1:0-24765 GCA_045123255.1 Eubacteriales bacterium | reverse complement strand
CGTGAACTCGTACACGTCGGCGTACTTAGTACGGTAGAGTGCGAGGTCGCGTCTAAAAAACAGACACAAAAAATGAAGAGAACTTGCAATTTTTGCAAGTTCTCAACAATAAACCGCTTTGAAATCAATATATATTATGGTTTTAGACGAGAATGTGCCTGTTTTTGGTCTGTGCTTATTGCAACAGCCCCTTTTCTTTTTAATGTATAGTCTATAGCAAGATTAGTTGTTTGACTCCTCGGCTAACTTATCGAGATGCTTTTTAATAGCTGATTTTATATCAAATAACAAAGCCATATCGTTTTCAGATAGGGAGTTAAAGTAGCTGAGTGAGAGAAGGAAATCTGCACTGATGCCCAAAATCTGACAAATTCTGCGGAGCTGCATCAAGCTTGGCTCTTGAACGTTGCGCTCGATTTTTGAGTAGCCTGATTGGCTCATTGGAATTTGGCAAGCAACTTCCTCTTGTGAAAGGTCAAGGTCTTCTCTTGCGTTTCTAATTTTTTCGCCTATATTCATTTCTGTCGTACCTCTGTAAAAATAAAAACTGTTTATATTATAATATTTTTTAATTAAAAAGGTCGATTTTATTCGCATATAAAATAGTATATTATCATTTATACTTGAATAGTTTATCAAAAACAGTTTTTTGATAAAAAATCGAGTTGTTGAATTGTGCAACAAAATTAAGTGTATCAGTTTATAGTGCTTGATTTTTCGTTGCAAATCCTTTCAACCTCAAATTTGAGGTGCGAGTTTTCGGGCAAGGAAAGCTCGGGGTCTATATCAAGAGTTTTCTTTGCCGCATCAAACGCCAAATAGAGAAGTCTGGTATCGCTGCACGAGCTTGCAATTCCCAAATCAATTTCTCCTGATTGGCGCACGCTCTTGTCGTGTGAAAAGAAATCACCGGGTCCGCGCATTTGTAGGTCGCGCTCTGCAATTTGATAGCCGTCATATACGGTTTTCATAATGTTTAGTCGCTCACGTGCATTTTCACCCTTGGAATTTGAAACCAAAATACAGTAAGATTGCGTGCTTCCGCGTCCAACACGTCCTCTTAGCTGGTGAAGCTGAGACAGACCGAAGCGCTCTGCATTTTCAACAATCATAAGCGAGGCGTTGGGGACGTTAACGCCAACCTCGATAACCGTGGTTGATACCAAAACGTTAATTTCGCCAAGTGCAAATCTTGACATAATATCGTCCTTTTCCTTGCCCTTCATTTTTCCGTGGATAAATTCAACGGTGAAATTAGGGAAAATTTCTTTAAGCTCACCTGCAAAGTCAACCGCGGATTTTAGCGGTGGCTTTTCCTCGAAATAAAACGGTGAGAACGGGTCAAAGTCTGATGCGTTGTCAATATCGTCGTGCTTTTCCTCGACGCTTGGACAAACGATATAAACCTGTGAGCCGTTATTTACTTGCTTTCTTATAAATTCGTTAAGGCGTGCGCGATAGCTCTCGTCAACAACGTACGTTTCAACGCGCTTGCGCCCCGGTGGCAATTCGTCAATCAAGGAAATATCAAGGTCACGGTAAATCATAAATTGAAGCGTTCGCGGAATAGGCGTTGCACTCATAACAAGAGTGTGCGCACAGTATCCCTTTTCGCTAAGCGCGGCACGCTGATTTGCACCGAAGCGGTGCTGCTCGTCAGTGATAGCAAGTGCTAAATTGTTAAATTCAACGCCACTCTGAATTAGTGCGTGCGTTCCTATTACAAATTGACATTTTCCGCTTTTTATGCGACCCTGTGTCGCTTTTTTCTCCTTTGAGGGCGTGCTTCCCGTGAGAAGCTCACAGGAAATTCCAAGAGAAATAAAGAGAGAAGAAAGAGATTCATAGTGCTGAGTGGCAAGGATTTCTGTTGGCGCCATCAAGGCACATTGATAGCCGTTTTTGCATGCGATATAAGCACCTATCGCGGCGCAAAGCGTTTTTCCGCTTCCTACGTCGCCAACGACAATTCTGTTCATTGGCGCTTTACTTTCGCCATCTCCACACATATCAGCTATCATATCGTTGATTGCACGCATTTGTGCGTTTGTCGGGGAGTAGGGCAGAAGTGATAAAAGCTCACTAAAATCAGATGAGTTGAACGCTGGCGCGAGCTTACTTTTTTGTGATATTTTAATCTTGGAAAGCGCTAACGCAAAAAGATAAAGCTCGTTGAAGGTTAAGCGCTTGATTGCGCGGTTGAGTGCTTCCTCACTTTTTGGAAAATGAATATTTTCAAAAGCGTAGGCAAGTGTGCAAAGAGAATTTTCCTCGCGCACGTTGGTTGGTAAAAAATCGGTCAAAAATTCGGGTAACGATGAGATAATTTCACGCTCAAGCTTTTGAAAAAGCTTTTGATTCATACGTGAAAACATAGGGTAAACAGGAATTAAATCATCAAGCACCTTTAACGGTAAAATCGGCTCGTATGACGGCGAATTCATACACAGGGAGCGCTTTTCTTTGGTTGCTTTGCCCCAAAATCTGAAGGTTGCACCTTGTGTAAACACCTCTTTTAGATAGTTTTGATTAAAGTACGTTATATTGACCGTACCGCTTCCGTCAAACGCCTTGAATTTAAGCAGTGACATTCCACGTCTTATGAGCGAAACGCGCGGCTCGTTTGCAATAGTCAGTACGTAGGAGTGATATTCTCCGTATGCGCTCTCGTCACTTAAATCTCTAACGTCCGCTCTGTTTTGGTACGCTCGCGGAAAACGGTAGAGCATATCCTTAACTGTATAAAGTCCGCCGCTAAAAAGCATTTTTTCAAGCTTTTCGCCAACGCCGTAAAGCTCTCTTACAGGTGTATCGAAATTCATACCGTTCTCCCTTCAATAATCTTAAAATCGTACACGTATCGCCACTTTTTTACAAAAAGCACCCGCTAAATGTCTTTTGCGGGTGCTTTGTTTTTGCTTTTGTGTTGTGCCTTTGCTGCTCGCTTGATTATAATCCAAGCACAGCAGCGCCGAGAATGCCTGCGTCGTTACCAAGCTCTGCAATTTTAATTTCGGTCTGCTTGTCGCCTCTTGTGTAGGTTTCCTTGAAAACAGCCTCCTTAAGCGGAATAAGAAGGTTGTCCTTTTCGCCGCAAACGCCACCGCCGATAGAAAGCACGTTCGGTTGGAAAATATTGATTATATTCGCTATACCGCAAGCAAGGTAGGAAATATATTCGTCTACGATTTCCTTGCCAACTGCATCTCCCTGCTTCATTGCGGTAAATGCAACTCTTGCGTTACAGTTGTCAACGTTTCCGTTGATCAAATCCTCGATAAGTGTCTTGCGACCCTCTTTTCTTGCCTTCAATACGTGTTCCTTGGTCATATTTGTAAGACCCGTTGCGGAGCTGTAGGTTTCCCAACAGCCGCGTCTGCCACAGGAGCATTGCTTGCCGTCCTTTTCAATAACTATGTGACCAAGCTCTGCACCTGCAAAGTTAAAGCCTGAATATACCTTACCGTCAAGAACGATACCGCCGCCAAGACCGGTGCCGAGAGTAATCATCACAGAGAACTTAGCACCTTTAGCAACACCTGCAATTGCTTCCGCCTTTGCCGCTGCGTTTGCGTCGTTTTCAATGTAAATTTTTTGAATACCCGTATACTCTCTTAATAAGTCGGCAATAGGGAAGTTTACGAACGGAAGATTGTTCGCGTATTCAACAACACCCGTTTCCGAGTTAGCAGTACCTGGGGATGCAATACCTGCATATGCAATATCATTCAAGGTAAGACCGCAGTCCTCGATAAGCGAAAGGCAAAGCTTTGCCATGTCCTTAATGATTTCCTTGCCGTCTCTTTGTGCAAGAGTAGGAACGCTCTTTTTCTTGATGATGTTATATTTTTCGTCAACAATGCCTGCGGCGATGTTTGTTCCGCCGAGGTCAATACCTAAATAATACATAGTAATACCTTCCTTGAAATTCATTACCTCAATTATAGACCGAAATTCGCTCAATGTCAACATTTTATCGAATAAAATGAAAAATTTTAACATATCGGTAAAATTTGGCACAAAATATTAAATTTGTGCATTATGTATATGTGACAAAAATGTGCGGTTGAATTTGTGCAATTTGCACAATGTGTAGAAATTTTATAATTTTATGCGCGTGAAGCGAACCCCCCTTATTTTATTGAGCTTTTCGCTCCAAAATTTCTCAAAAAATTTTTTTAAGCAATTACCGAGCCGTTTTGAAAATGCGCGAAAAAATGTATTTTTCCACACCTTGGTTGAAAAAACGCCAAATCTTAGCAATTTATTCTCTTGACTTTATTATGCTCGTGTGCTAAAATATTACATACTAATATATACGCATACGTATATTCGCGTGGCGATGCGCTATGCCGCGCTTAGTTAGAAAAACATCATGGAGGTTTCTTATGAAAGGAAAGGCAAAAAGACTGCTTGCATTTTTTCTTTGCATGCTAATGTTGCTTACAACGGCATCAATTCCTGTATTTGCTCAGGAAAACGGCAGCAGCTCTCAAGGAGGCTCGTCCTCCGGCAACACGTCAATGTCCGACGTTAGTGCTATACTTAATGCGCTTTCGTACGATGAGTACATGGAAAACGTTTTGAGTAAGTATCAAAGCAAGGACTTTGAAAAGGGACACTTTATCGAGGTTGATATTCTCGGCGGTGTCTTTACTGTGGGTGATACCACAACAAATTTAAGTGAATTCTATAGGGACAGCACCAAGTGCGACGAACCATCGGTTGACGGTAAAAACGACGGCGTTTTTCTCGGCTCAGACGGTACAGCCACTTGGACGTTTGTAGTTCCCGAGGAATTTTCAGGTAACTATACCATTCAAATCATTTACTGTCAGGCGGACGACCGCGTGGTTGATAAGTCACAGGCAGACGAAGATGATAAAAACGGTACAAGTAACGCAATTGAGCGTATTTTCTATTTGAACGGCAGCTTCCCATTCGCGGAGGCGCGCACACTCGTACTTAATAAGGTATGGGAATATGATTATTCCAAGACCGAAAACGGCGACAATACGTTCAAGAATGAAAAGGAAAACGGAAAGGGTAACGATATTCGTCCTGCAGTATACAAGGACCCAACGTGGGTTAAGTATACAATCAGCGATTCAAACGGATATTACGTAAATCCTTTTGAGTTTTACTTCAAGCCGGGTGAAAACTCAATTTCACTTGAGGGTCAAAGAGAGGACTTGATAGTTCAGTCAATCAAATTGGTTCCTTATGAAGCACCTATTTCATATAAGGAATATATCGCCGAGATGGAAGCGCTCCACGGCAAGGTTGCTGACAATAGACCCGACTCCTCAGTTTTCCAAGAGGCTGAGGCACCGCTCAACGTTTCCGCAATTACAATGTACCCTGTTTATGATAGAACTTCATCTATCACAAGCGGATTAACAGGTAAGCAAAGTCCGTCCGCGGTTAAATACAACACCGCAGGTAAGGAGCAATGGCAAAACGTTGGCGAATGGATGAGCTACGATATTGAGGTTACCGAATCCGGCTACTACACAATAGCGGTTAGATACAAGCAACAGCTTCTTAGCGGTATGTACGTATCAAGAAAGCTCTATATCAATGACGAGGTTCCGTTTGCAGAGGCGGCAAACTGTCGTTTCCCACACTCCAACTCATGGCAAACCTGCTTCCTTGGCGACGGTAAAACAGAGTTTGAATTCTATTTTGAGGCAGGAAAAACCTACAATATTAAGTTAGAGGCAACTCTTGGCGAAATGGGCGAGCAGATTAAGCAGGTTAGCGACTCACTTGCTAACATCAACAGCTGCTATCTTGAAATTTTGAAGCTCACAGGCGCATCCCCCGACCCGAACCGTTCATACGGCTTTACGAGAGTTATGCCTGACGTTTTGAAGGTTATGCTTTACGAGGCACAGAACCTTGAATCCGTTTATAACTACCTCGTTGCAGTAAACAAGGCACAGGACGGCGGTACAGGTGAGGGTGAAAAGACCGCTACTATTAAGCAGGTATATCAGCTTCTTGAAAAGATGGCGACAAATGAAAGCGAAATCCCTGCAAACCTCGGCACGTTAAAATCACAAATCGGTTCCTTGGGTACATGGATCAATAGCGCAAAGACCCAGCCACTTCAGGTTGACTACTATCAGCTTCAATCTAAGGAAGAAAAGCTTCCAAAGGCCGATGCAAACTTCATCCAAGCACTGTGGTTTGAAATCAGACTTTTCATTGCTTCGTTCAGCGGTAACAGCTATGACGAGCAAAATACCACGGCAGCTGACGTTGATGAGGTTATTGAGGTCTGGGTAGTAACAGGCCGTGACCAAGCACAAATCATAAGAAATCTCATTGAAAATGATTTTACTCCAAATAAATACGTAATTTACGAGAATGGCGAGGCAAAAGAGGTTAAGATTGGTGTTAACATCAAGCTTATTGCCGGTGGTACGCTTCTTCCTTCAATTATCGCAGGCGTTGGTCCTGAGGTTTCCTTGATGGAGGGCAGCTCGACTATCATCGACTACGCACTTCGTAATGCTATAAAGCCACTCAATGATTACATAAACAACGATATTGAAAATTACGATCCCGCATCAGGCAAGGACAACATCCTTGAGGTGTTCCCGTCAGCGGCGTTCGAGCCACTTACGCTTTATAACTTTGGCTACGGTGATGCGTACGGTTGGACAGACGAGGACCTTTACCTTTGGAGAAACGACGTTAAAAACGGCGTTGATAAGAACGGAGAGGGAGATGAGGACGACAAAACCTACGGCTACGGCTGGGTAAACAAGGACAAGAACGGCAACGTTGAATCAAGAGGTATTGAGCTTTACGCTATGCCTGACTCACTTTCGTTCTCAATGATGTTCTACCGTAAGGACGTTTTGACCTCGCTTGAAATCGAGCTTCCCGAAACATGGGACGATATGCTTGCTATCTTGCCGATTCTTCAATATAATAATATGGAAATCGGTATCCAAAACGATATGTACACGTTTATGTATCAAAACGGACACGAGGCGTATGCAAACAACGGTATGGCAATAAACTTCGGTTCATCAGGTGTTCTTAACTCGTTCGAGCAAATGTGTAACTACTATACACAGTACTCGCTCCCATATACCTACGACTTTGCAAACCGTTTCCGTACAGGTGAAATGCCGATTGGTATTTCTGCTTATACATCCTGTAACCAGCTCTCTGTATTCGCATCCGAGCTTTCAGGACTTTGGACGTTCGTTCCACTTCCTGGACAGGTTGTTAAGGATGCAGACGGCAACGCTGTGCTTAATAGCGACGGCTCAGTAAAGATTAACAGAAGTGCAATCGTGGCTGTAACCGGTTCCGTTATGATTGATAACGGTAACAGTGCAGAGCAACAAAGAAAGGACCTTTGCGCTTGGGAATTTATGAGATGGTACACAGGCAGTGAATTCCAAGCTGACTATTCAAACGAGATAGTATCGATTATGGGTATTGCGGCAAGACCTGCAACGGCAAACAGAAAGGCACTTGAGGACCTTCCTTGGACATCTGAGGAAAAGAACAACATCGGCAAGCAATTTGAAAGCTTGGTTGCTGTTCCTAACCACCCGGGTAGCTATTATCTTGCACGTTACGTAAGCTTTGCATTCTTGGCAGCTTATAACGAGGGTAAGGACGCGTCCGACGCTCTTAACGAATACGTAGCGACTATCAATAAGGAGCTTACAAGAAGAAGACAAGAGTTCGGTATGCTCACCTATGACGATTATATCGCACTTAATCCCGATGGGAAATTACAGTAATGAATTCTAAAATACTAAAGAAGGAGAAAATGTAGATGGAAAACCGTAATGAAAATTTACAAAACGCAGAAGCGGTAGAAGAAGCAGCAGCTGAAATTACCGAAAGCGGCGAAGTAGTAAATACAGATGAACAAATACATAGTGATAGTGTTTTAGAAGCAGAAGCGCCTAAGAAAAAAGCGAAAAAGGTAAAAAGGAAGGTTACTGCAAGAAAGGATATGACCAGGGCTCAATGGACCTGGCATGAAATCAAGCGTAATAAGATAGCTTACGTTATGGTTGCACCGTTCTTCTTTATATTCCTTCTCTTTACCGTATTCCCTGTTGGACTTTCACTTGTACTTAGCTTTACAAACTTTAACATGCTCGAATTCAAATGGGACATGTTCATAGGAATTAAGAACTATACACGCCTTTTCTTCGAGGACGATATCTTCATCCTCGCATGCAAGAACACACTTGTGTTTGCGGCTATAACAGGTCCTGTATCATACGTTCTTTCATTCCTTGTTGCTTGGTTTATTAACGAGCTTGCGCCAAGAATTAGAGCAATTGTTACACTTATTTTCTACGCACCGTCTATCGCAGGCTCGGTTTACCTCATTTGGGGTACGCTCTTCCACAACGATAGCCAAGGCTGGGTAAACGGTATACTTATTAAGATGAATATCATAGACACGCCAATCCTTTGGTTCTACGATGAAAAGTACGCGATGACGCTTTGTATCGTAGTTGCACTTTGGATGTCACTCGGTACTGCGTTCCTTTCATTTATCGCGGGTCTTCAAACGGTTGATAAGAGCCTCTTTGAAGCGGCAGCGGTTGACGGAATTAAGAACAGATGGCAGGAGCTATGGTACGTTACACTTCCAATGATGCGTCCGCAGCTTATGTTCGGTGCCGTAATGTCAATTACGGGTGCGTTTGGCTTCGGTGGTGTCGTTACCGCTCTTTGCGGCTTCCCGTCAGTTAACTATTCGTGCCATACTATTATGCACTGCTTGGAGGACTACGGAAGCCAGCGTTGGGAGGTAGGATACGCCTCTGCTATCGCGGTTGTGTTATTCTTGATTATGATCGGCGCTAATACGCTGGTTAACAAAATGCTATCGAAGGTAGGACAATGATATGCAAAAAATGAGAGTTAGAAATCATCAGGTTGTCCTTAACCGTTCGGTAGGAGGCGACGCGGGAATATTTACCTTCCTTATTATAATGGGAGCGTTTATGTTCTTGCCAATGGTATATGTAGTAATGCAGTCACTCAAGCCACTTGACGAGCTTTGGATGTTCCCACCGAGATTTTACGTTGTTCACCCAACGTTCAAAAACTTTCAGGACCTCTTTACGCTCCTTAGTGACTCTTGGGTTCCATTCTCAAGATACATATTCAACACAGTATTTATCACGTTTATGGGTACGTTTGGTAACTTGCTTTTCTCGTCACTTGCGGCGTATGCAGTTTCAAAAATTCCGTTCCCAGGCAGAAAGGGATTTTTCTGGCTCATTCAGCGTTCACTTATGTTTACCTCAACAGTAACGGCGATTGCCAACTTTATCACCCTTTCAACACTCGGACTTATGGATAACCCGTTTGCAATTATTATTCCTGCATGGGGCTCATCTATGGGACTTTATTTGATGAAGCAGTTTATGGACTCATCAATTTCAGACTCAGTTCTTGAAAGTGCGCGTCTTGACGGATGCAGTGAGTTCAGAACGTTCTTAACAATAGCAATGCCAATGGTTAAGCCTGCTTGGCTCACACTTATTATTTATTCATTCCAAGGTCTTTGGAACACAGGCGCATCAGCGTATATTTACAGTGAACAGCTAAAGACACTTAACTACGCAATAGGACAGATTACCGCCGGCGGTATTGCCCGTGCAGGTGCTTCTGCCGCTTCAAGCGTTGTAATGATGATAGTTCCGATTGGCGTATTCGTTGTTTCACAAAGTAACATTATTGAAACAATGGCATCAAGCGGTATGAAGGATTAAGGAGGACAGTATGAAGAAATTATCAAGAATAATTGCATTTATGTTCGTCCTTGCCTTCGTTTTCTCCACTTGTGCATTTGCAGTAACACCTTACGATACGTATACGTACTCAATTGACGGTGAGGTTCTTAAATCACCTGACGCATACGTTACAGACGGCGTTGCTCCTATTGACTCTGCAACAATTGGTCTTGACAAGCTTGACGGAAGAAAGCTTAAAAACCCAACCGATATTGAAACGGATAATTGGGGTAATATCTACATCACAGACCAAGGCGAAAACAGAATTATAGTTCTTAACAGATACTATGAATGGCAGGCAACAATTGAAACCTTCGTAAACGGCGACGGCGTTGAGGATTCATTCAATACCCCGACAAGCACGTTTGCGGTTAGCGAGGGTGACTATCGCGGATTATACGTTTGCGACAAGCTTAACAAGAGAATTATCAGATTCTCAATAGACGACTATTCGTATGAGCATACGTACAAGGAGCCACAAATCAGCTTCGCTGACGATAAGGGCTCGTACACTCCCGTTAGCTGTGTAGTTGACAAGCACGGAAGAATGTACGTTGCATCGGACGGAACAACTGAGGGTATTATAGTTCTTACCGCAAAGGGTGAGTTTATCAACTTTATCGGCGCGCCAAAGGTTAGCGTTTCAGCGCTTCAAGCGGTAATTCAAACAGTTAACCCGTTCTCAAAGAAGGAATTTACAAATGTTCCTTCAACCTACACAAACCTCGAGCTTGACAATACCTTCGGCGACTTCGTTTACGGTACTGTAAAGATTCTTGACGAGGATAAGACACATCAGCAAACACAAATTACCTCAAAAACACCTGACTACTCTCCTGTAAAGCTTCTTAACGCAGGCGGTACTGATATTATGCAGCGTACAGGCTTCTTCTCACCGGCAGGTGAGGTTGCGGTTAATACCAACGTGGTAAAGACCTCAATGAACAAGGATGCGTACAACGGCGTTTCAACCGTCCTTGACGTATCAAGCGGACCTGACGGCGTTTGGTCAATCATCGACAAGGAACGTTCAAAGATTTACACGTACGACCGCTCAGGTAACCTTCTTTACATCTTCGGTGATGAGGGCGAGCAATTCGGTCAGATTTCCCAAGCACAGGCAATTACGTATCAAACGTATGAGGTAGAGAATGACGTTTTGGACGAAAACGGCAACGTAATAGATACCGAGCTTGTTCCCGTGACGAAAATTATCGTTCTCGACATCAAAAACACTTCATTTACAGTATATAGACAAACAGACTATGCCTCTGTTCTTTCCGAGGCTATTAAGCTTCAAAACGCAGGCGAGTTTGATAAGGCAAAGGGCGCGTGGGAAGAGGTTTTGGCTAAGAACAACAACTTCGATACCGCTTACGTTGAAATGGGTAAGGTTATTTACCGTAACGCAAACGGTGACCGCGAGCAGCTTGACCAAGCACTTAAATACTTCAAAAACGCTTACGATACAGAAAACTTTGCAACGGTATTCAAAGCAATCCGTGCTCAGTTTATGGAAAAATGGTTTGTCGTAATGCTCATTGTGATAGTTGCGGCACTCTTTGGTGTTGTTAAGGTGTTTGGCTACGCAGGCAAGGTTAATAAAGCAGCTGCTACTAAGGGCGGCAAACGCACTCTCAAGGAGGAATTAACCTACGGCTTCCACTTAATGTTCCACCCGTTCGACGGCTATTGGGACTTGAAGCACGAGAAGCGCGGCTCAATGCGTGCATCAATTATCTTCATTATTATAACGGTAGTAGCGTTCTACTACTCAGGCATCGGTAAGGGCTATTACTACAATCCAAAGGGCGCAACGGCTACAATCTTCAGCCAAGCGGCAATGGTTCTTATTCCATTCTTCCTCTTTGTAGTTTCCAACTGGTGCTTCACAACTCTCTTTGACGGTGAGGGAAGCTTTAAGGATATCTTTATTTCCACAGCATACGCGCTTTATCCATTACCTGTTCTCGTTGTTATTTCTACAGCGCTTACAAACGTATTGGTTGGCTCGGAATCACAAATTCCATCACTCATTTTGACAGTTGCTTACATTTATATGGCATTCCTTATTATTATAGGCATGCAGGTTACACACGATTATTCAACAGGAAAGAACATAGTTACAATAGTTATGACGCTTGTCGGAATGGTGGTAATTATGTTTATCGCAGTATTGTTTACTTCACTTATCACAAAGATGGCAGGATTCGTTTCAACCATCGCAAGTGAAATAAGCTACAGGTAGGGAGGGACCGAAATTATGAAAAAGAAAATAATAGCGGTTATCCTTGCCGCATTAACCGCACTTTCGGTATTTGTTTTACCGCTTAGTGCAGGTGCTGCAAGCGTTGACCATTTGAATGATGAATTTACCTCTAAGGAGGAAAAGCTTGCTTCAATGGATTTCGTTGTGACAAGCGATGACCCAAATAAAGAGGGAACAGGCGACGGAATGCTCGATTTTTACGTTGACTACGTATCGGGCGAGTTCGCAATCAGAAACAATATTACGGGCGAAATTACTCTTTCTAACCCATATAACGTTTCAACCGAATTTTCAAATACTGCTGACAAGGGCGTTCGTCTTTCACAGCTTTATATTAACTATTTCGCGATTTCAAGCGGAAAGAACTCAATGAAATCACTTTATAGCTACACCGATTGCTTTGCATACGGTCAAGGCAATATAGTAGCTACGGAAAACGGAATTAAGGTTGATTACTCACTCGGCGAAGAAAACAGAGATTTTGCAGTTCCTGTAAAAATCAGTCTTGAAAAGCTATTAAACGCATTAACCGAGGGCGGAATGACCGAGGAAAAGGCGAAAAAGCTTATCGAGGATAACTACGAGGTTTATGACCCGGATCAAAAGTTTATTACAAACTGGCTTCTTGATTTAGCTCCGGAAATGCGCGACGAAATGATTGCGAAATATCCTATGTGCGCCGAAATTCCGTTCGTTTACTTGCCAAAGGCAACCTTCGACTCAAATCCAACCAAGAGAATTTTGGAGGCAAAGCTTGTTAAGGCTAACCCAAATTACTTCAAGGTGGCAGCAGACGGCGAGGAGGAAACTCAGCTTCAAAAGGATATGAAGGAGCTTTGGACAGAGGAGGACTCTCTGACCTATCAAGAGGTACAAACACCTAACTTTAAGCTAACTGCTACGTACGAGCTTACAAACGACGGTCTTGTTGTAACAGTTGACGCAGGCTCAGTTCAGTACGATAAAAATACGTACTGCCTTGCAAGCATTTCCGTTCTTCCTTATTTTGCATCAACCTCTCTTAAAGAGGATAGCTACGATAGAGGCTATATCTTTATGCCTGACGGTAGCGGTACAATTATAAGATTTGAGGACCTTATCGCAAAGCAAAAGTACGGTAAGCTTACAGGCTCACTCTACGGACCTGACTACACCTACTATCAAATTTCAGACAAAAACGTTGAGCAATATACAATGCCTGTTTTCGGTCTTGTTAATTCAAGCGAGAATAACGGCACGGGCTATTTTGCAATAATTGAGGACGGCGACGCTCTCGCTACTATTACGTCAAGCTCAGAGCAGGGCTATTATGCAAGTGCATTTTCTTCATTTAAGTATGCTGAATACGATACGTACGATATCGATGCATCACTTACGGGAAACGCAACAAGCACAACCGCAATTACGGTAATTTCGAAGAATTACTACGACGGCGATTATAAGATAAACTACAAATTCTTGATGGCTGACAAAACAGCTGAACAGTTTGAAATCAAGGGTACTTACGATACAACGTATATCGGTATGGCAGAGCTATACAGAGAGTACCTTGACAAAAACGGCGTTATTGAAAAAATTCAAAACCCCGAAGAAAACACCAAGCTTTTCCTTGAAATGTTCGGTTCAATTAAGGTTAAGGAGCAAATTCTTACCTTCCCTGTGACAGTAGACAAGGAGCTTACAACGTTTAAGGATATTATTGATATTCAAGCAGAGCTTTCAGAGCTTGGAATCAGCAATACCTCATACGTATTGAAGGGCTTCTATAACGGCGGTCTTTCCGCGTCATACCCATCAAAAATCAAGTGGCAAAAGGTTCTCGGCGGCAAGAAGGGACTGGCAAGCTTGCTCGAGGATGCGAAAAATAATGACTACGACGTTGCAATCGACGTAGATTTCTCATATGCATATGCAACAAAGAAATTCAGTGGCTTTAAGACAAAGCGCGACGCAGTAAAGACACTTGATAACAGATACACAACAAAGCGTGTATATTACGCGGCAACACAAACCTTTGAAAGAACAAGCGGTGTTGCGGTTTCAAGTGCATCGTTTATTGATTTATTCGATAGCTTTGCAAAATCCGTAGAAAAGTATGACATTTCGTTCTTGGCAACGAGAACGCTTGGTTCAGACTTGAACTCTGATTTTGACAAGAAGGAATATTACACAAGAGAGGATTCAAAGGACAATATCGTTAATCTTCTCAAGCATATGACAAGAGACGGGGAAGGCTTTAAGCTTATTACCGACGTTGGAAACTCATATGCAATCCCATATTCATCGGGTGTATTGTCCGCGCCTCTTGATAGCAGTAAGTACATTACAGCAAGCGAAACAATTCCTTTCTTTGGAATGGTTTACCACGGCTCTATTGAGTTCGCAGGTGGCGCACTTAATATGGAGGGTGATGAGGACTTTATGTTCCTTCGCGCTCTTGAAAACGGCGCTTCACTTTACTACACGCTTGCAAAGGAAAACATAGAGGCACTTAAATTCGATAAGGAATATAGCAAATACTATTCTGTAAGCTACGACTTCCTTAAGGATTCTATAGTATCAACCTATAAAGAATATAACGATCTTATGAAGGATAAGCAGGATAAGTATATCGTTGATCACAGATTCTTAAACGATGAGGACGAGGGCATATCCGTTACCTTCAAAAATGGCACAAAGATAAATAATTCACTCGTTGTTCTTGTAATCTACGAGGGTGGCGACGGCTTCATTCTCAACTATAACAGTGAGGAAATCGTTCTTACTATGACAGATGAAAACGGAGAAGAAACCACACATATTATCGGTGCTATTGATTTTCTAGAGTACAGTGAGAAGGAGGGCGCATAATGAACAGCTTTGATGAAAAAAATAAAAGAAGCTTTGAAGCGACCTCCGAGCTCGCTCAAAACGATAGCTATCTTGCAAAGCCTATTTCGCGCAAAACCAATGAGTCAATAGAGACAACCGAGGTTGTTCCTAAGGCGAAAAAGGTAGCCGAGGCGGTAGCTGTTAATGAGCCTGAGCCATATATTCCGCGTAAAAAGAGAAGATTTAAGCTTAGCTTAACAGGCAAAAAGGCTCTTTCAGGCTGGCTCTTCTGCTTACCATTTGTTATCGGTATTATCGGAATTTACTTACCTATCGTTCTTAAATCTATTGAGGTTGGCTTCCACGGCTCTATGGGTAATGACCCTGCATTCACACTTGACGCTTACAAGTTCGTATTTATCGACGACGGTCAATTCACGACAACAATTGTTCACGCGATAAGAGATTTGATTATTCAAATTCCTGCAATTGTTATTTTCTCACTCTTTATGGCTATCATCCTTAACCAAAAGATGACGGGCAGAACGTTCTTCCGTGCTGTTTTCTTCCTTCCTGTTATTTTGTCAACAGGTATTATCGATGCTATCGATACGAGAATTTCGGCAGGCGCAATAGTTGAGGGCGGAGCGATGGATGACAATACCGGTGGACAAACCGCAGGTCTTGTTTCATCCCTTGATATGGAAATGCTTCTATCAAGCGTTAACCTGAAGGTGACGCTTGGAAAAACAACAATTGACCTTGTTGAAATAGTTACAACGCTTGTAAACAACATTTTTGAAATTGTAAGCCGTTCGGGCGTACAAATGCTTATCTTCCTTTCAGGTCTACAGTCGATTTCACCGTCGATTTATGAGTCCTGTCAAATGGAAGGCGCAACAGCTTGGGAAACCTTCTGGAAAATTACTCTTCCAATGATTAGCCCAATGATTCTTGTTAACGCAATTTATACAGTAGTTGACCTCTTTACTGCTGCTGACAACCGTGTAATGCAAGGTCTTGCAGGATACGGCGGTATGTTTGGTGACAAGAATCCGGGTAACTTCTCAGCGGGTATTTGGGTATATACAGCGCTCGTTCTTGTAGTAATTGTAGTGGTTGCACTCTTGCTCAGAACAGTTGTATTCTATCAGAGAAGAGATTAAGGAGGTGCTAAAATGGATACTGTAAAAATTAAAAAAGAAACCAAAAACAAAATCAAGGTTGATTTTGAAAGAGCACCTTTGTGGGTTCGCCTAAAGCAAAGATTTTTCTCATTTAATTTCTTAAAAAACGTTATTTTTAAGATTTTCAGACTTGTTTTACTTGTTGGTATTACGTTCGTAATATTATATCCGTATATTTCCAAGATACTTAAATCCGTAATGTCCGTTAGCGATATGAAGGATGCGACGGTTGTTCTTATTTCCAAGGCACCAACCATCAATCAATATTGGTATATACTTACCGAGAACGGTTATTTGAAGGCGTTTATAACGACCTTCCTTGTATCCTTCTCGATGGCACTTATTCAAACTCTTATTTGTGCTCTTGTTGCATACGGTCTTGCAAAATTCAAGTTCAAGGGTAATGCTATTGTCTTTGCATTTGTTATTGCAACGCTTATGATTCCGCAAGAAGCATTAAAGAACTCTATGACCGCGTTCTTCAGACAAATCACGATGATTGAAACGACGTTGAACCCGGTTAGCTTAGTCTTGGAGCTTATCCAAAAATGGACGGGAGTATTCAAAAACGGAGTAGGCTTCACAAATAGCTTAATCCCGATGTACGTCCTTTCCGTGTTTGGTCTGGGCTTCAAAAACGGACTTTTCATATTTATGCTAAGACAGTTCTTCAAGGGCGTCCCTGACGAGCTTGAGGAGTCTGCATTCGTTGACGGCTCAAGCACCTTAAGAACATTCTTTAGCATTATTCTTCCTATTTCAGTGCCAATGCTCATCACGGTATTTATCTTTGCATTCTCATGGCAATGGACAGATGACTTCTATACGAAGATATTCTTTAACGACGCGTCAAGATATTCATTTATGATTACCATTGACCACGTTCCCGCAACTATTGCCAATGCAATGAAATACGAAACCTCATCAATTTATCAAGCATACAGTGCTGCACTTTCAGGTACTGCGTCAATTCTTATAGCGCTTCCGCTTATAATTATGTACGTATTCCTACAAAGACGTATTGTTGAGGGCGTTGAGCGAAGCGGTATCGTTGGATAAAATATTCATTTTCATACTTGGTACACCCGTGCCAAGTATGAAATAGAATTAAAATTTTGCTTTCACATCGTATAAGTCGATATAAAAAGCAAATAATTCCAAAAAGATATTGACAAATCAAATATAATTTGATATAATAAATACAACTAAGATATGTTATTAACATAAAAAGGAGAAATAGAGATGAAATACGTTTCACCTGTTTACGAAGCAGAAGCAATCGCTACTGAGGATATCATGGTTTCAGCTAACAAAATGGCTACGATGCTCGGTATCACAATGAGCGGCGATAAGGAAAAGATTATGGAAGGTGTAGAAATTAACCTTACAAACAGCAATGGCGATATCATCGGTCAAGACCCAACAGCTGAAGGCGTTGACGGCGTTTCTATCAGCATGAACTTCGGTAGCTTGTTCGGTTGATTTAACAATCTAAACAAATAAATTCAAAAGCCGCACCTTGTGTGGCTTTTGGTCGTTGTTGCAGCACTTAAAAATCCGTTCTTTTGAACGGATTTTTTTCTTATATGAATAGTAACGCAAGAGTGATGAAATTGAAAAGACGGCACAATCGTGCCGTCTTAATGCATTGATTATTCTTTAATAAGTGCTTCTGCAATTTGAATTGCGTTTGTTGCCGCACCCTTTCTTACTTGGTCGCCGCAGCACCAGAGTGTGATTGCATTCTTGTGAACGAGATCCTTTCTGATTCTACCAACGTAAACAAGGTCTTGGTCGGAGGTTACAAGCGGCATTGGGTAAAGCTTGTTTTCGTTATCGTCGTAAAGCTTGCAGCCTGCTGACTTTGAAACAGCATCCTTTACAGCCTCAACGCTTAATTCATCCTCAGTTACAACAGTAACAGAAATTGAGTGTGAACGAACAACAGGAACTCTAACGCAAGTGCAGGTAACGTTAAGCTCAGGGAGGTGAAGGATCTTTCTGCCCTCGTTTTGCATCTTCATTTCCTCAGTTGTGTAGCCGTCATCGTTGAATGAGCCTATTTGAGGAATAACGTTTTCAGCAATTTGGTATTGGAATACCTCGCTCTTAATCTCGCCACCCTCAAGGAGTGCCTTTGATTGCTCGCGAAGCTCAACAGGACCCTGTGCGCCTGCACCTGAGGTTGCTTGGTACGTTGATGCAACCATACCGGTAATTTTTGAAAGCTTGTTAAGTGCGTTTACCGCAACAAGCGTAATAATTGTTGAGCAGTTTGGATTTGAAATAATTCCCTTGTTTTTCTTTACGTCCTCTGCGTTGATTTCAGGAACAACGAGCGGAACGTCATCGCACATACGGAATGCGCTTGAGTTGTCAACGAAAACTGCACCTGCCTTAACGATGTCGGGAGCAAGCTCCTTAGCTATCGCGTTTGAAGCCGCGCCTAAAACGATGTCAAGACCCTCGAAGGCGCCAACCTCGGCAAGCTTAACCTCGATTTCCTTGCCGCAATACGGAATTTTCTTGCCAACACTGCGTGCGCTTGCAAGAAGGCGAAGCTCGCCGATAGGGAAGCTTCTTTCCTCTAAAATTTTCAACATCTCGCGTCCAACAGCACCTGTTGCACCGAGAATACCTACGTTATAAGTTTTCATTATTCGTTTACCTCGCTTAAGTTATAAAGTACTCTTATTGTATCCTTGAAGTTTCTGTCGTTAACACCTATAATGATGTTAATTTCGTCAGCGCCCTGCTCAATCATCTTGATGTTGATGTTGTTTTCGCCAAGAGCGGTGAAGATTTTACCTGCAATACCGATATTAGATTGAAGCTTTCTGCCAACAATTGCAATCAAGCTGATTTCGTTGTCAATCTTGATAGTGTCGGGAGTGAGTGCGGTATTAAGTGCCGCAACAAGCTCGTGCATACGGTTTTCTATGTGTGAAGAAGCAATAACAACAGAGAAGCTGTCAATGCTGCTCGGAATATGCTCAATAGGAATTTCAAAGCGCTCAAACACCTCAAGTGCGCGTCTTACGTAACCTATCTCGTCATTCATTCTGCTTTTTGCAATTGTGATAATTGAGAAGTTCTTCTTACCTGAAATACCTGTAATAAAGTGTGAGGACTTGTTTTCGTCCTCCTCGTCAAAGCTCTCCATAATAAGAGTGCCGCGTGCGTTCATATCGTTTGTGTTCTTGATATAAAGCGGAATGCTCTTTTGTCTAACAGGGAATACTGTTTCCTCGTGGAGAACGTCAGCACCCATATAGGAAAGCTCACGAAGCTCTGCAAAGGTAACGTTTTCAATAGGTCTTGGATTATCAACTATTCTTGGGTCAGCAGTCATAATACCGCTAACGTCCGTCCAGTTTTCGTACATATCAGCATCAATTGCCGCAGCAGCGATAGCGCCTGTAATATCAGAGCCTCCGCGTGAGAAGGTCTTGATGTTTCCGTCAGGAGTTGCACCGTAGAAGCCCGGAATTACAATTCTTGGGCTCTTTTCAACGATTTCTGCGAGGTTCTTATATGAACGCTCGAAATCAACCTTTCCGTTGAAGCCGAACACAAGCCAGCTTGCACTGTCAACGAATTCGTAGCCGAGATATTCAGCCATAAGACGCGCGTTTAAGTATTCACCGCGAGAAACGATGTAGTCAACGCTCGTTTTCTTGTTGAGCATTGATGCAATCTTGTCAAATTCGCTTTCAATATCCTGCGAAAGACCGCAGCCTGCGTGAATTTCACGGTATCTTTCCTTAATCTTTTCAAACATATCGTCGTAGCCAATGCTATATTTGATATGCGCGTGGCAAACGTAAAGAAGGTCAGTTACCTTAATATCCTCCTTAAATCTTTTGCCGGGGGCAGAAACAACGACAATAGCGCGCGAATCGTCTGCCTCAACAATATTCTTAACCTTTTGGAATGATTCCGCACTTGCGAGTGAAGAACCGCCAAACTTTACTACCTTCAACATAAATTATTCCTCAATACCCGCGAAGAATGCAAGCGGGTCACTTTCTAAAATGGATTTTGCAATTGTGTGTATTTTAGATACAGGCACCTTTTTTGTTTGCATATAATAGTTATCGTCAATTTTTTCGCAATTAACAATACAGTCGCACTCGATTTTCTTTGTGCTCCTTATATAGTAGCTGCGTAAGTACTTGGAATTGTCAACGTCAGTTGCAGAGTATTCCTTGTTAAGCGCTAAGTCGCCGTTTACAATATCGCAAACGTCAGATGCGAGCGCATTTCCCGTTGGGTATTTACCTGCACCCTGTCCGTAAAAGGAAAGACGGCCAAGAGATTTACCAAACAAGGAAATCATATTAAAGTTTTTGTTTACGTTTGCTTCGAGCGCATCACTTGAAAAAAGCACAGGCTCAACGAAGCAGGAAACAGAAGCATCGTTTTTAATGCCAAAGCCCATATATCTTACAGTCTTGCCAAGCTTGCCACCTATATAGTCGATGTCGCTCTTTTTGATGTTTCTAAGTGAGAAAACAGAAACGTTTTCTTCCTTTATAATAGTATTAAATGCAATAGAGGACGAAATTGCTGTTTTTCTTGCCACGTCAAGACCGTCAATGTCCGCACTTGGATTTGCTTCGGCATAGCCAAGCGACTGCGCCTCCTTCAAAACCTCGTCAAAATCGCGTCCCTTGGAAATCATCGCGTCAAGAATAAAGTTTGTCGTGCCGTTCATAATACCCATAATTTTGGATATCTCGTCCGCGCGCACGCTACGCTTTAAGTTGTAAAGCCAAGGAATACCGCCGCCAACGCTTGATGTAAAGCGAAGCGCAACGCCGTTTTCACGCGCAAGCTGATTTAATTCGTCGTAATACTCGCAAATTAAATGCTTGTTTGAGCTGACAACACACTTGCCCGCCTTGAGAGCTTTAACAACAAAGGTGTGTGCAGGCTCAAGACCGCCAATGGCTTCGGCAACAACTCCAACCTCGCTATCATTTAATATATCATTGTAATCGGATGTAAGCTTACTTCCTAACTCTGCGTGAGGGCGAATGTCAAGCACCCACTTGACGTCGTAGCCGTGTGAGGTAAGCACCTCATATGCTCCTGAGCCAACCACGCCGTAGCCGAGAATTGCAATTTTCATATAAAAATTTGTCCTTCCTACGGTAAAAATCAAAAAAAATTTGTTTTTATTTCAAAAACACTTGTTTTTCTATGGAGAATAGTGTATCATATATTCAATGAAAAATCAAGGGGTAAAATGAAAAATGTTTTATTTAAGTACAAGAAATAATAAAATTTCAAAAACACCGTCCGAGGCAGTGCTTGAGGGTATAGCAAGGGACGGCGGATTATATATGCCAAAGAGCTTCGACGGCTGCCTATTTCCAATGGAAAAGCTTGAAAAAATGTCAAACAAGGAAATCTCCGCTGAGGTTATCTCTCTCCTCTTTTCAGGCGACAAAATGCTCGCAAACGAAAACGGTGAGCTTGCAGGCGCATACGAGCTTGTTTCTAAGGCATATGACGGAAAATTCGACGGCGAGGACTACGCTCCGCTTGCAAAGGTAGGAGATGCTCACGTTATGGAGCTTTACCACGGACCGACCTGTGCGTTTAAGGACGTTGCGCTTCAGCTCCTTCCTCAGCTTGTTTCCGCCGCAAAGCGTGCTACAGGCGAAAAGGACGAGATAGTTATCTTGACTGCAACAAGCGGTGACACAGGCTCAGCGGCACTTTCAGGCTTCTCGGGTGTTGACGGAATAAAGATTATCGTTTTCTATCCAAGAAACGGTATTAGCGCGGTGCAAGAGCGCCAAATGGTATCAGTTGACGGCAAGAACACCTGCGTTTGCTCAGTCGGCGGTAACTTCGACGATGCACAAAGCGGAGTTAAGAATATTTTTGCAAGCTTGGAGCTTCCTAAGGGAGTTAAGCTTTCGAGCGCAAACTCAATTAATATCGGTCGCTTAGCGCCACAGGTGGCTTATTACTTCAAGTCGTACAGAGACCTACTTATAAACGGCGAAATCAAAATGGGCGATAAGGTTAACTTCATCGTTCCGACAGGCAACTTCGGCGATATCTTAGCAGGCTATTTTGCAAAGAAAATGGGTCTACACGTTGGCAAGCTCGTTTGTGCATCAAACGCGAACAAGGTGCTTACCGATTTTTTTGAAAACGGCGTATATAATAAAAATAGAAGCTTTTTCGTTACAAACTCACCGTCAATGGATATTCTTATCTCCTCAAACCTTGAACGTCTTCTTTACTTAACCTGTGGCGACGAGAAATGCGCTTACTATATGGCACAGCTCAAGGAAAAGGGCGAATATAAGCTTGAAAAAGACGAGCTTGATAAAATAAGAAGTGAGTTTGATGCAGGCTTTACAAGCGAGGACGAAACTATTAAAACAATCAAGGACGTGTACGAAAAGCACGGTTATTTGATGGATACACACACCGCGGTAGCTTGGAGCGTTTACAAAAAATGGGTGAAGGAAAGTGGAAATACCGACAAAACGGTCGTTCTTTCAACTGCCTCACCGTATAAGTTCTCAAATAGCGTTATGAACGCACTCGGCAAGGAGTACGACGGCGAATTTGACGCACTCAAAAAGCTTAATGAATACACGGGCGCAAAAATCCCGGGCTCACTTGTTGGAATTGAAAACAAGCCTGTTTTCCATAAGGTAACGGTGGAGAAGGACGAAATGCTTTCCTTCGTTGACAAAATGGTAAACACAAGGGTTTGGCACAAATAATTAAAAATAGCAAAGCTCCAAAAAATAAAATGAAATATGCCAAAGCGGCATATGCGAGGTATGAATATGAAAAGCAGATTTTTGCTCGTTGATAAGGAGATATTGCCCGAATGCTACCTAAAGGTTATGGAGGCAAAGGAGCTTCTTTTGAGCGGCAAGGCAAAGGACATTACCGAGGCATCAAAAATCATAGGCATTGCAAGAAGCACGTATTATAAGTATAAGGATTACGTTTTCACCCCAAACTCAGACACAGAGTGCCGCAAAGCGGTGATTTCCTTCACCCTTTACCACAAGTCGGGCATTCTTTCCGAGGTGCTTAATTTCATAAGCGAAAAGGGCGCAAATATTTTAACAATAACGCAAAATTTGCCTGTAAACAAGCGCGCAAATGTCGTTCTTTCACTTGATGTTTCACAGCTCAGCACCGACATTACCGCAATTTTGGAGGAGCTTGGCGCGAAGGACGGAGTGACAGGCACAAAGCTGCTTGCAATTGAATAAAAAATAAAGACTATTGGGTGACGGAGCAATCCGTCACCTTTTATATATAAGTAAAAAAACAACTAAAATTGATTAACATTACTTATATATGTTGACATTTGCACAATAAAGTGGTAAAATATATATGCAACTAAGTGCAATTTGCACTAAATTTAAGGAGAACGTATGAAAAAACACATTTTAGCAATCATTCTTTGCGTGCTTTGTGCTTCATTCGTTTTGGTTCTTGCCTCCTGCGGTGGCGATACCAACACGGATACTGACTGTTCACAAGGCCACAATTTTGGTGATTGGGAAACAACAACCTATGCTTCCTGCACATCAGTAGGACTTAAGGAAAGAGTATGTAAGGATTGCTCTTTTAAGGAAGAAGAGCCTATTCCGTCAGGTCACAAATTCGGTGAATGGGAAACCGTTACGGAAAAAACCTGTGAGCAGGACGGCTTAGACAGAAGAATTTGTTCAGTATGTGACTATGAGGAGAAGGACGAATACCCGGCAGAGGGTCACAAATTCGGTGATTGGGTTATAACCGAGCAGGGTAGCTGTGAAAACGACAGCACAACTGAAAGAGTTTGCTCAGTATGCGGAAAGAAGGAAACAGACACAATCCCAGGTGACGGACATAACTTTAGCGAGTGGGGCTTTGATATTACAGGCGCTCCTTTCACAGAGAATGCAACTTGTACAGAAATGGGATACGTTGCCAGAGAATGCTTCGACTGTGGCGATGTAGAATATCAAGACATTGAAGCCTTGGGTCACACTTGGGGCAATTGGGACGTAGTTGGTAGCTGTGCAACAGGCGCAACAAAGACAAGAGAATGCACCGCTTGCGGCGAGGACGAAACAGAAACAACAGCAGCAGGCGAGCACGCTAATATCGTATTCGAGGGCGCAGTTGAAGCAACACGCGAGCAAGACGGCTCAACAGGTATTAAGAAATGCTTGGCTTGTGGCGAAACGCTTGCACCTGCAAAAATTGTTAGAATTTCAAACATTGCGTCATTGTCAACAGTAACGTCAAATGCATCACACTGGCAGGTTGTTGGTAACGATTGGGCTCCAAACACACTTACGTTCCTTGTGGATGGAAAGCGTGACACAGGTATGCCTTCTTGCGCTAAATCTGCTTCTCAATGGGTGCTTATGACATTTGAAAATGCAGTTGATTTAGATGTTTTCGAGCTTGTATGTAACGGTAGCGGAAACGTTGGCGCTTTGGGTAACGTAGAAAATACTAATAAAAACGTTGACGTAACAGTTACGTTTTATGATGAAGACGGCAATATCTTGCTTTCCGAGATTAAGAACACAGAAAACGTTACATCCTTAGTTTTCGAGCTTGACTTTGACAAGCCTGTAAAGAAAATAAGAATGTCATATACTGTATCATATCAAGCATACGCTCTCATTCTTTTTGAAGCAGAGGCATATACAACTGA
>JBGVIN010000037.1:0-7441 GCA_045123255.1 Eubacteriales bacterium | reverse complement strand
TGCCACCTTCCTCTCGGAGGAAGGCAGAAACTATACCGTCTATGTACTCGCACACGCCACGAAAATTTGTGTTAATTTGATTGTTTGTAAAACGAATGATTCTAAGGTCATACCCCTCAAGAATTTCTGTGCGAAAATCGTCCTTTTGCTTACCAATTTCAGAGTAATGCTGAGATCCGTCTATTTCTATTATTAATTTTGCCTTGTGACAATAAAAATCTGCAATAAAATTGTCAATGGCTTTTTGTCTTTGAAATCTGATTTTATATTTTGACAAAAAATCATACCACAGGTGGCGCTCCTCGGGCGTTGCACCTTTCCGCAAATTCTTGGCAAGAGTAATGTTGCTTTTGTTATATTCAAGTGACATAAAAATCCCCTGAGTGCCCTAAAGCTCGCGCTTTATTTTTTTGAATAACTCCGTCGCGCGTGCGCGGTAAACCTCTTCGGCGTTGGTTATTGCCTCGCCCAGCGTTGTATTTTCATCAACTAAGGTGTAAATTTTCTTAATGCCAAGCTCGTATGCTTTTTCCCAGCCGTCACCAACTCCGCCAACGATAAGATAAAGCGGCACGCCTGCATTTTGGCAACGCTTTGCAATTCCGTAAATTACCTTGCCCGAAAGTGATTGAGAGTCAAGGCGACCCTCGCCCGAGATAACTCCGTCGGCGTTTTTGAGTGTGCTGTCAAAATCTACAATGTCGAGAAGTGTATCAATGCCAGAGCCCATTTTAGCACCGAGGAAAACGGAAAGTGCAGCTCCAATGCCACCTGCCGCTCCGCCGCCGATAACCTCGTTTGCATCTATTGCGAGTGTTTCCTTTATAACTCGTGCATAATTTTCCATTCCTGCTTCAAGCTCCACGCAAATTTCGGGCGTTGCTCCCTTTTGCGGACCGTAAACGTAGGTTGCGCCATTTTTGCCAAGGAGCGTGTTGGTGACGTCACACATAACGCTGAATTTTGCTTCGCGCGCACCCGAAACAAGGCAGGACGTGTCTATTTTTCGTATTTTTGCAAGGCTTTTACCAATAGGCAAAAGCTCATCTCCGTTTTCGTCAAGGAATTTAATTCCGAGCGCAGTCATGGCGCCTATACCGCCGTCGTTAGTTGCGCTTCCGCCGATAGCCAAGGTGATGTCGCGGTAGCCGCGCTCAAGCGCGTCAAGCACAAGCTCACCTGTGCCGAGTGTTGAGGTATATAAAGGATTTCTTTTTGTTTCGTCAATTAAGGTTAGACCACTTGCTTCACTAAGTGCTACTATCGCTTTTTCGCCAAGGACACAGTAGCGTGAGCTGATTTTTTCAAAAATCGGATTTGAAACGCTCACCGAAATTTCCCTTGCACCCTCGCGTGTAAGAAATGCGTCAAGCGTACCCTCGCCGCCGTCGGCAATTAAAAATTGTGAAAAGGACGCACCCTGTATCTCGTTTTTCAGACACTCCCCGAGGATTTTTCCCGTTTTTTCGCTCGAAAGCGAGCCCTTGAAGGAGTCAGAAGCAAAAATAAAATTCATAAAATCACCCCACTTTTCTTAATTGTACCACAAAGGCGCGCACAGGTCAACAAAAATCTCTTTACTTTGCGTGCAATATATGTTAGAATGAATTTATCAAGATGCTAAGCATCTTGCAACTCATTTGATAGGAGAATTTTATGAAGATAAGAGTACCCGATTACGTTTGTCTTGTTACCGACACAAGGGACGAGTTTTTTAATGACGAAAAGAAATCAAGCTTGAAGTGCGAAAACGGAGAGGTGGATTTTTCACTTGACGGAAATAAGCTTACCGTTTTTGCAACCACATACGAAAAAGGCGCGAAATACGTTATGCTCCGTTGGAACGGAAAAACAAGAAAGGACGTAAAGGTGCTTGGCGATGCCTACGAGCGCGGCTACGGTGATTTACAGTGGCAAACCGTGCGCCCTGAAAGAATGATGCCTTGGTATATCGCGGTGTCAAACGGCAGCGATACCGTGCGCGATTTTAGCGGCAGATTTACCGAATGCTTCGGCGTTATGGTTCAGCCAAATTCGTTTGCAGCTTGGCAATACGACACGAAGGGCGTGACACTTTGGCTTGATATAAGAAACGGCGGAAGCGGCACGTATCTTAACGGCAGAAAATTAGAGTGTGCAACGGTTGTTTTCGAGGAATACCTTGATATGAGCGCGTACACCGCGGTGCAAAAATTCTGCCACGTGCTGTCCCCAAATCCTTATTTGCCAAAAAACAAGGTTTACGGCTCGAACAACTGGTACTACGCCTACGGCAAAAGCTCTCACGAGGAGATTGTTGCAGACACGAAATTAGTGGCAGATGCGTGCAAAAACCTTGAAAACATTCCGTATATGGTAATTGACGACGGATGGCAGCCAAACCCAACCGACGCACCGTGGGACAGAGGCAACGAGCGCTTCCCCGATATGAAAAAATTAGCAGACGAAATGCGCGCACTCGGCACTCGCCCCGGAATTTGGGTGCGTTATCTTGTTAACGGCAAGGATAACGAAGAAAGAAAGATTGAAAAGCCCGAGGAGTGGTATTTAAGCCGCAACAAAAAGGTCTTTGACCCGTCACACCCTGAGGTGCTTGACTACGTTGCCGAAATTACCGAAACTCTCACGAAAGAGTGGGGCTACGAATTGATAAAGCACGACTTTTCAACCTTTGATATTTTCGGTCTTTGGGGATTTGATATGCAAAGCAAAATCACCTACGACGGTTGGTCATTCTATGACACGACGAAAACAAGCGCAGAAATCGTGAAAAATTTCTATAAAACGGTTAAGGACCACGCAAACGGCGCGGTAATTATCGGTTGTAACTGTATTGGTCACCTTTGTGCAGGGCTTCATCAGCTCAACCGCACAGGTGATGACACAAGCGGCTTTGAATGGTCACGCACCGCAAAAATGGGCGTGAACACCTTATCATTCAGAAACGCACAAAACGGCGCGTTCTTTATGAGCGATGCCGACTGCGTTGGTATAACGGGCGCAATTTCTTGGGAGCAAAACCGCGAGTGGCTCTTTGCCCTTTCCCGTAGCGGCTCACCGCTTTTCGTTTCCTGCAAGCCGGGAGTATTAAATGAAAGTGAAATGGCGGAATTAAAGGAAGCGTACAAGATAGCATCCTTACAGGCGGACGAATTTGTGCCGCTCGATTGGATGGAAACCACAACGCCCGAGCGCTACCTCTTAAACGGCGAGGAAATCACCTTCAATTGGTACACCAAGCGCGGCAACGAATCGTTTTTAGATACGGCAAGATGATATGAATTGGCTAACGCCATGAATTGCACTATGTGCGTGAATTGTTTCTACGAAACATAAATTGGCTAACGCCATGAATTGACTAATGTCATTTTTATGTCGCTTGCGACAATTCACGTGTCAACGGCACAATTTATGTAACAAGGTTACAATTCATGAAGCTATGCTTCAATTCATGTTGCACCGCAACAATTTATGTCGCTTTGCGACAATTCATTTCGACTAAAAGGAGAATATATGTTAATTAAAAAAAATCCCGTTTTAACGGGTTTTCATCCTGATCCGTGCATATTACGCGTAGGAGACGACTACTATCTTGCCACCTCGACCTTTCAGTGGTTTGGCGGCGTTGAATTATACCATTCTAAGGATATGATCAATTGGGAGCAGCTCCCCTGTCCGCTTGACAGAACGAGTCAGCTTGATATGCAGGGCAACCCAAACTCGGGCGGCATTTGGGCGCCGTGCCTCTCGTACGATAACGGCGTTTTCTACCTGATTTACACAAACGTGAAAAACTTCCACGGTATTTTCAAGGACACGCATAACTATCTTGTCACTACAACAGATTTGTATGGCGGTTGGAGCGAGCCGATTTACCTGAATTCAAGCGGCTTTGACCCCTCGCTCTTTCACGATGACGACGGCAAAAAGTACCTACTGAATATGCGTTGGGATCACCGTATGGAAAAGCACGATTTTGCGGGAATTTTAATGCAAGAGTACGACCCTGTGTCTAAAAAACTGGTTGGCGAGATAAAAACCATATACCGCGGCACAGAGGTTGGCGGCACGGAAGCACCGCATATGTATAAGAAAAACGGCTATTACTATTTGATGGTTGCCGAGGGCGGCACAATGTATAACCACGGTGTGCGCTTAGCTCGCTCAAAAAATATTTGGGGCGAATACGAAAGCGACCCACAGCCGCTTTTAACCACGAGAGACAACCCCGAAAAATATATGCAAAGAACAGGACACGCCTCCTATATTGAAGCATCAAACGGTCAAGGCTACGTAGCCTACCTTTGCGGCAGACCGCTACGCGAAAAGCAGGTGGTTGATTGGGCGCTCGGTTGCTCCGTTTTGGGACGTGAAACCTGTATAGCTCCCGTAAAATGGGAAAACGGTTGGCTCAGGCTCGAATGCGGCGGAGTTGTACCACCCGAGGAATACTATTCTACCTTGCCCGAGGTAAAATTCCCCGAAGCACCCGCGCGTGATTATTTTAACGGTGATAAATTGCCGCTACACTACAAAACACTTAGATTACCTCTTGAAAAAATCGGCTCAATGACGGACAGGTCAGATGCGCTTCGCTTATACGGTAAGGAAGCCATCACCTCACCAAACGAGCAGAGCATGGTAGCGCGCCGCTTGCAGCATCATAAGGCAAGTGCGACCGCCGAGCTTGAATTTGACCCGAAAACGCTTCAACAAATGGCAGGACTGACGGTATTTTACGATACCTTTAACTTCTATTATTTATATATGTCGCGCGACGAGGAAAGCGGAGAAAATTGCTTGCGCGTTATCGTGCGTGACGGCTTGAAATTCTACAACCCCGTGCCAAATTACAGGGTGCTTATCGGAGAGAGCAACCACGTTTGGTTAAAAGCGAGTGTAAACCGCTTAACGCTTGAGCTTTCATATTCGCTCGACGGCGAAAAGTTTGAAAAAATATGTGAGCCGCTTGATATGTCCAACCTTTGTGACGAGGCGTACGGTCTTATCGGTCACGAGGGACACACAGGCACGTTTATCGGTATGGCGGCAGAGGATTTGACGGGCGGAAAAAAATACGCCGACTTCTTATCATTTGAATATAAGGGAGAATAAAAATGGCAAATTGGATATGGTATCCCGGTAGCTTCGAGCTATACCACTCAATGCTGCTTCACAACCGCCGCACGACCTCGAAAACATACGCAGACAGCAAGCGTAAAAGCGTTTATTACTACCCGATGTGGCGTATCGATGCACCGAAAAACAATTCAATGCTTGAAAAAAGAGCAGTTATAGAAAAGCCCGAAACCTTGAAATTTTATTCAAACACCGATACTGCAAATATGGTTGTTGACGGTGTTGCATACGCACCGAATAGCGAGGTGACAATTGAGGCAGGCGAGCATACGGTATGCTTGCAGGGCTTTAAGCACAATTCATTTCCTGCGTACTACGTTGAGGGTAACGTTTTTGCAAGTGACAGAACGTACGTAACAGCGGACGACGATGATAAAAAGGGTAGACACGCAGGGTATAGCGACTACTACACGGACAAAAGTGATAACCCCGAAATTTTTAAGTTTTTATACAAAAAGGTCTACCCTGTGTCTAAAAAAGAGATAAACGGCGGCTTGCTTTTTGACTTTGGCAAGGAAATTTTCGGCAAGGTTATCCTATCGGGGCTTGACGGCGAAGAGCGTTACGTTTCCTTAGGCGAAAGCTATGAGGAAGCACTTGACTTTATGTATAGCGAGCTTGGACTTAACGTAAGCGGAAAGGAATATACAAGCGAGCCTTGTGCGCTCCGTTATTTGTTCATTCCAAACACAAAAAGTGGCGAGGCGTGTGTGGATTTTGAGTATTTACCGCTCGAAAGCCGCGGCTCGTTTAGGTGCGATAACGAGGAAATAAATACACTTTGGGACGTTTGCGCGTACACAATGCTCTTAAACTCCCGTGAAGCGTTTTTTGACGGCATCAAGCGCGACCGCTGGGTTTGGTCGGGCGATGCTTATCAGTCATATTTTGTAAATTACTATTTAGCGTACGATTTTGATATCGTCAGACGCTCGATAAGAATGTTACGCGGCTCCGATCCGATAAAAAAGCATATAAACACAATATGTGACTACACGTTTCTTTGGATTTCGTCCGTTTGGGATTACTATTTTTACACGGGAGATAAGGACTTTGTAAACGATATTTACCCCGAAATTCTTGATATGCTCGCGTTTATTGAGCCACGCCTTGACGAAAACGGAATGTATCAAAGAAAGCCTGATGATTGGGTGTTTATTGACTGGTCAACCTTTGATGAAAGCGGCCCTATCTCAGCTGAAAATATGCTCCTTGCAAGAGCTTACGAGTCACTTTCGAGGTGCGCGGAGCTTGTCGGGGACGAAAAAACCGCAAAATCGGCAGGCGAGCATTCGCGTGCGATAGTCGAGCGCGTAAACGAGCTTTATTGGGACGAAAATAAAGGCGCATTTGTTGACGATTATAGGTCGGGCAAGCAAAACGTGACGCGCCACGCAAACATTTTTGCGCTCCTTTTTGACTATACAAGCAAGGAACGACAGGAAAAAATCATCGAAAACGTTATTTTCAATGATAATATAACGAAAATCACAACGCCGTATTTCGAGTTTTACGAGCTTGACGCGATGTGCCAAATCGGCAACTTTAAGTATATGACTGATATGCTAAATAGCTACTGGGGAGAAATGCTCCGTCTTGGCGCAACAACCATTTGGGAGGAGTTTGACCCGAAAAAGAAAGGGATAGAGCATTACGAAATGTACGGCGGCAAGTACGAAAAGAGCCTTTGCCACGCGTGGGGCGCATCGCCTATTTATCTGCTTGGTAAATACGCGCTTGGCGTTAAGCCAACCGAGGCAGGCTACGCGACCTTTGAGGTTAAGCCGAATTTAATGAGCTTTGGCGAAATTAGCGGCACTGTGCCAACGCCAAACGGAAACGTTTTCGTTTCGCTAAACGAAAAAACGTGCGAGGTAGTGTCCGAAATCGACGGCGGCACGCTCATTTTAGACGGCAAGAAATACGATATTCCTAAGGGAGAAAAGATAATTGTCCAAAGGACGTGATATGTCCTGCGGACGTGATATGTGCAAGAAGCACGTGATATAACCTTGCAAACAAGGCGTGATATGTGGCTTTGCCACGTGATATGCACCTTTGGTGCGTGGGAAACATACAACCTTCGGTTGATTACGGTAGGGGAGGCAACCTGCCTCTCGCGCAAACGATACTAACCGAACAAGCGGGAGGATGATATCCTCCCCTACGAAAAAACCGATATTTCCCTTGTGAAAATGCACGTTTGAAAAACCAAATTATACCAAAAAATCCACCCAAGCGGGTGGATTTTTACGTTATAATATTAATAAAAAAATTAAACCAAACAATAAAGAAAGATAAA
>JBGVIN010000036.1:0-15298 GCA_045123255.1 Eubacteriales bacterium | reverse complement strand
ACCATAATATATATTGATTTCAAAGCGGTTTATTGTTGAGAACTTGCAAAAATTGCAAGTTCTCTTCATTTTTTGTGTCTGTTTTTTAGACGCGACCTCGCACTCTACCGTACTAAGTACGCCGACGTGTACGAGTTCACGTCTTCTGCACTCATTTCACTATCCCCTAAAAAGAGGCTGTCGCTAATGCGACAGCCTCTTTTGTTATATTTTGCTTTAACTTTCCTGATTTTCAAGGCTTTTCAACAAGACCGCCCATTTTATATTTAGCTTTCATGGTTAACCGTGGAAAAGCTTTTTGGTTTGATATACAGGCTCACAGGTGAGGTGAATTCCAAGCTTTCTGAAGGTGGCAACGTCAATAGGTGACAATATCACCGAGGAATGAAGCTCAGCGTTTTTAAGCTCATTTAATACATCGAGCGCTAATTTAGCGGTTTTGTCAGTGGCGGCGGTTATTGCAAGAGCAATAAGCACCTCGTCCGTATGCAAGCGAGGATTGTGGTTGCCGAGATTTTCTATTTTTAGCCTTTGCACAGGCTCTAAAACGTCGTGTGAAATTATATCGACGTCCTTGTCAATTCCTGCAATTTCCTTAATTGCGTTGACAAGCACCGCGCTTGACGCGCCAAGGAGTGATGACGTTTTTCCCGTAACTATTTTACCGTTTGGAAGCTCTATTGCAGCAGCAGGTGCGCCTGTTATCTCAGCCTTATCAAGTGCGGCTTGAATACATTTTCTTTGCTTTGAGTTAATTGCACTTTGGTTCATAAGAAGCTTGATTTTATTTATTTCCTCATCGCACATATTGCCCTTTCTTTGTTGGCAAAGTGATGCGTAGTATCTTCTTATAATTTCATTATTTGCACTCTCGCGTACCGCGTCGTCATCAAAAATACAATTGCCTGCCATATTTACACCCATATCGGTTGGGGATTTATACGGACATTCACCCATAATACCCTCATACATTGCGCGAACCACGGGGAAAATTTCAACGTCACGGTTATAGTTTACCGCGGTTGTGCCGTATGCCTCAAGGTGGAATGGGTCGATCATATTTATATCGTTTAGGTCGGCTGTTGCCGCCTCGTATGCAACGTTAACAGGATGAGAAAGAGCAAGATTCCAAACAGGGAAGGTTTCAAACTTCGCATAGCCTGCTCTTCTGCCACGCTTGTTTTCGTGATAAATTTGGGAGAGGCAGGTTGCCATCTTTCCGCTACCCGGTCCCGGGGCGGTGACAACGACAAGCTCGCGCTGTGTTTCTATGTATTCGTTTTGACCGTAGCCCTCGTCGCTTACGATATAATCAATATCGTATGGGTAATTCTTTATTGCATAGTGCTTATAAACCTTAATTCCAAGAGCCTCAAGCTTGTTTTTGAAGGTTTCAACGGCTTGGGTCGAATCGTATCTTGTAAGCACAACGCTTCCGACGTAAAGGCCAAAGCCGCGAAATGCGTCGATAAGACGAAGGACGTCAAGGTCGTAGGTAATACCAAGGTCGCCTCTTACCTTATTCTTTTCAATATCGGCAGAGTTAACGGCGATAATAACCTCAGCTTGATCCTTCAGCTCCGCAAGCATTCTGATTTTACTGTCAGGCTCAAATCCGGGAAGCACGCGGGATGCGTGATAGTCGTCAAAAAGCTTGCCACCGAATTCAAGGTAAAGCTTGCCGCCAAACTGACTAATCCTTTCCTTGATTTTTTCGGACTGAAGCTTCAAATATTTATTATTATCAAATCCTATTCTGTACATAACTCTTCCTCAAAATCATTTTATTATTAAATGAACGGGTATGCCGTTCTTATATTCAATTTCGCGTTCGCCCAAAATAAGTGGCGAAACGTAATCTATGCCTGCCTTGGTAGCAAAGCTTTTCTCTACGTCTATATACTCAAGCGGCACGTATTTAACTCGGTTGGCAACGCACTGAAGTGGGCACGAATTAAGGGCGATTTCGTACACGTCCCCGCCTTTTCTTGAGATTGAAGCCATTTTTCCCGTCTGTCCTTCAAGTGCGATTTTCACCGCGTGCGCCCCGATTTTAACGCTTTCATCTATATCTATCCTTGATGCAACGTGTGCGCTGCACCTCTGGGGCAAATTTAGTTCCAAGGAACGCACCTTGCATCCTATTTTGCGCCCCACAAGCGCTTCCAAATTTCTTGCTGCTCCGCCAAGATATTTATGACCGAATACGTCGCTTGCACCATTTTGAAAGCTTGCGCCGACGTATTCTCCGTTTTCGTATTTAATTCCCTCGCTAATCACCGCGATAACGCTTGAATGTGATGATAGCTCCCTTTTTATATCGCGCAAAAAGCGTTCGCTTGAAAACGGAATTTCCGGAAAATAAACGAGGTCTGCGCCCACGCCTGTGTAGTGCTTTGGGAGTGCGGCGCTAAGAGCAAGCCACCCTGCATCTCTGCCCATCACCTCAATTATCGTAACGGAATTAGCTGAGTATACAAGACAGTCCGCGGCGATTTCGTGAACTGCCGTGGCAATATATTTAGCGCACGAGCCGTAGCCCGGGGTATGGTCGGTACACATTAAATCATTATCTATTGTCTTTGGCACGCCGATAATTCTTATTTCGTAGTCCTGCTCTCTTGAAAACTCACAGAGCTTACACAACGTATCCATCGAATCGTTTCCGCCAATATAGAAAAGGTAGCGAATATTATACTTTTTTAATACGTAGAAAATCCGTTTGTAAATTTCGGAGCTTTCCTTGTGGCACTGAAGCCTTGTCCTGCAAGAGCCGAGGGCGCAGGCAGGTGTTGATTCAAGCGTATATAACGATTTTTCATCACCGAAAAGATAGGAAAGGTCGAGAATTTCGCCCTCGATAAGTCCGTCAATGCCGTTTTTCATACCGTACAGCTTTTCAATTTCGCGCGCTTTATGCGAAGCGCGAATGATGCCAGAAAGCGATGCGTTTATAGCGACAGTGGGTCCGCCCGACTGACCGACAATTGCATTTCCCCTTAATAAAGCCATAAATTCTCCACTAAGCAAACGGATCTGGCGCGCCTATAAAATCAAAAAAGCTCGATTTATTTTGTAAAAATCAAGCCATACTAAATTAGGCGTATCAATGCGCGCGCCAATCACAAAATTAAGTATATCATATTTTCGGCAAAAAGTCAAACAAAAATACGCGAGTTTTAATAATATTTTCTATGTTTTTTCAGAAATATCATCTAACGTATAAAATTTTCGTGCAGAATGCATATTTTGTACCCAAGAAAAAGGATTTTTATATAAATTGTACAAAAAATTTTAATTATTTTTCGTTTTTCTATTTATTTTCACGAAAAAATGTGATATAATATAGACAACAGAGGGAGATAGCTCCTATCTGAAATCCATTAGCAAAGAAGGTGCTTTTATGAAAATGAATTTTACAGCAAGACAAATGAGAGTTTACGACCAGGTGAGGGAAAACGCCGAGAAAAAGCTTGCAAAATTTGATAAGTTTTTCGACGGTAATGCAGAGATGGATATCACCTTTTCAATGGCAAACGACCTTGAAAGAGTAGAAATCACGATTTTTGCAGGCGGCATGGTTTTCCGTGCCGAGGAGGCCGACAAAACCTTTGCTAACGCAATTGACGCTGCAACTGAAGCGCTTGAAAGACAGATAAGAAAGAACAAGACACGCCTACAAAAGAAGATAAAGAGCGGCGCGTTTGATATAATCGACAGCGACCTTGGAGATGATTACGAGGAGGAATTCACACAGGAAATAAGAACAAAGACGTTCCCATTTAAGCCGATGAGCGTTGAGGAAGCTATTTTGCAAATGAATATGCTTGGACACGATTTCTTCGTTTTCAAGGATGCAGAAACGCTTGAAACGTGCGTTGTATATAAGCGCAAAAGAGGTGGATACGGATTAATAGTGCCGGAATAAAAGCATGACAGGGTTGGAATTTTGCCAACCCTGTGTTTGTTTTTGATGTTTTTCTTTATTTTGTTTTACAAATTTTTCGCCAATTGGTGAAAGACTTATAGAAATATGCAAAATCATTTATCAAATTTTCACCCACCTACATATTATAGTAATAAACGGAGGGGATTTTATGAAAATTGTAATTTTTAAGTCACCGAGGTTTTTCGTTCCTTTTTTAAGAAAAATCTTCAAAATCTCCAAGAACGGTTAGCTTGGAAAATATAAAAGCAGGTGCTTATTGGTGAACAATTTAAGTTCACTTGACACCTGCTTTTTTATTTAGAAAATTTTTACCATACCGCAGTTTGGCACGTTTATTTTGCAAACACCCGAGGGGAGTGTGCCGTTTTCTGCCAAATTGCCGTACATATCGTATATTTCGTAGTGCGCCTCGCCTGTAAGATCGAGGTAGACTGCGTCCTTGCCTGTGCTATTAAAGATATAGTTTACGTTCCTTGTATCAACCTCACAAGCGACGCTTTGGTATAAAACGGTGATTGCTTCGCCGTTTTTCGTCACGCTTGCTTTTGTGTAGTTGGCATCAAGGTCGCAAAAATCAATATCTCCGTCTAAGATTGTGTTGCGATGGGCGCACCAAAAATCAAGATAATTTTTAAGTGCCAGCTTATGCTCCTTCGACACTGAGCCAAAGCGCACGGAAATTTGAGGCACGCAGAACATAATAGCAAAAAGCTGATACATAAGCGCCTCGGGCTTCTCGTTTTCGTGCCACATAAGCATATCGCTGTGAACCGCGCCGTGCCCCTGCGTCAGTCGCATAGTAAGTGAGTGAATATGATTTACCAAAGGATCGTTTGGACAGTCGGTAACTCTGAACATATTTCCGTATTTACCGATTGCAGGTCCGATATAGGACTGTCTAAACTCAATAAGCACGTCGGGGTTTATAGCCTTCAATCTTCTTGAAATTTCATCGAGGAGCAAATCAACTGCCTCATCAACCGAAGAGGTTGTCATTTTGTCGTACTCCTCGGAGCTACCCTCGCCAAGGCGGAAGCTGTCAATGAAGTCAAGCTTGAAGCCGTCAATGCCATAATCAAGCATAAATCTTTCGTAAAGGGATGCTATAAAGTCGCGCACCTCGCTAAATCTCGGGTCAAGCACCATTGCGTTCATATTAGGCTTATCATAAAGGTACATTCCCTTAAAGCGTTCAAAGTTTTTGCTAAAATAGCCAACGAACGGAACGCTGAACCAAAGCATAAATTTCATACCGATAGCGTGAACGTCATCGACAAATTTTTTCATATCGGGAATTTTGTCGCTTGCAACCTCCCAGTCGCCACAGTAGCCGTATCCGCGTGAATTGTCGCTCGTTTGCCATCCGTCGTCAACAATCAAAACCTTCATACCAAGCTCGCGTGCTGCCTTACATTCCTCTAAAATCTCCTCGGGGATAGTTCTTTGGTGGAAGCTATACCACGCGGAATAAAGCGGCAAGCGTGCATCATTTGGTGTGTACGCGTATTTATAACCGATGCTCTCCCAATGGTCGCGTGCATCCTTTACCGTTTTCACAAACGGAAGCGCACGGGTATCAAGTGTAAATTCAGTATGATATTTTGAAATTTTTGCAGTCGGCTCGGAAAATAGCTTGATTTCGCAAACAAGCTCGGCTGTTTCCTCGACAACGCCCGCGGTCAAGTATACGGGAAGCTTCAATTCGTCAACGTATGCGGTTAAACGGTTTTCCCCCTTTTTGCTAACGAGAGCGCAAACGGGCATACCGCTTGCAAGCGAGCTTCTTGAACGGTTTTTCTCCCAATCGGGCTTTAAGTAAATATCAAAATGATGGCGAGGTGACCAAAACGCAAGCGTATCAATTTGCGGAATTTTCCACGTAATTACGTATTCGCTTGGCATTATTTCCTTGCCAAAATCAATATCGAGTGAAAATTTTGCGACTTCACCGCTTTGAGTACAGGTGATTTCTTCGTAGGCTAATGCGTCCTTGGTTTTGGTTGTAAATTCAAGCGCGTTAAATGAAAACCTTGACATAAAAACTCCTCTATTCCTTTATAAGTGAATAATTGCCCGATTTTAGAATTTCAACAAGCTCTGCGCTTGAAGTGATTTCCGTATCAGTTAATATTCCTGCGTTTGCAGGCACATCGGGATAGTGAAAATCCGTGCCTGAGGTTTTAATAAGTGAGAATTTATCTGCCCACATATCTGCAATTTCGTTTCTTGAATCGTGTCCTCTGTGACCGTTATAAACCTCTACTCCATCAAGGAAGCACGGACGGACAACGGTCATTCCGTTGCGGAAGGGATGAGCCTGCACGAAAAGAAGTCCGTTTTCTCTTGAAATTTTTGAAAATCTCTCGGGATTAAGCGTAAAAAGCTCCTCATGGGCGCGTAAAAATTCCTCGGTGATACCGAAAACCAAGTAATCGTTTGAATTCTCGTTAAATCGAAGCTCCATAGCCAAAATGACGTTCAGCTTGCCCTCAGCTTCTTTCTTTAAGTCCTCATATCCCTTTAAGTAAGCGGTAACGAAGCTTTGATAGCTATCTTGGCAACCAAGAAAATCCTGTGTGCCCTTATTAAAATGGTTGGCAAGAACGAGTGTGGTGTATCCTGCCTCGGTAAATTTTTGAATGATTTCTTCATTTGAAACCCTTGCACACGCGCTTACACTTTTCGAGTGGCAATGAAGCTCTGTCTTAAACATAATTTCTCCTTAATATAAATGTGCTAAATGATATAAATTCGTATGTAAAAACGTTAAAAAGCAGACACGTGGTCGCTTATTTCCATTTTGGCTTATTCTTCAAGGTGTTATAAAGCTCACAGTAGCTCTCGTGCCTTGATTTTTCAATTTCGCCCTGATTTACGCGACGAATGACGTCGCATCCGTCCTCCTTGGTGTGTGAGCATTTCGTATATTTGCATTTTCCAACCGACAAATCGAACTCACGAAACGTTGAAAACAAATCCTCAAGCTCAAAAAAGTCAAAGCGCTCAAAATCGAGCAAGGAAAAGCCCGGGGTATCTGCTAAATATCCGTTAAACTCATCGCCCAACAGCTCCGAAAGAACGAAAAGCTCGGTGTGACGAGTTGTGTTCTTTCCTCTTTCGATTTTCTCGCTAAGGCTACCTGTTTCAAGTGAAAGATTTGGGAAAAGCGCATTCATAAGAGTGCTCTTGCCTGCACCCGATGCACCCGCAAAGGCGCACACAGGGTCGCCGTTTTTTGTAATTTCTTTCAAAAATTCAAGAAGTGAATTCATCCCCTCGTTTTTTTGTGACGAGGTTATAAAGGTGTCAAATCCGCTCCTCTTGTAAATTTCATAAAGCTCGTTTGCAAAATCCCCGTCCAGGTCTGATTTTGATATAACTATAACGGGCTTAATTTTATTATGCTCTGCTATCGATATCATTTTATCGACGATAAAGAGCGATGGGGTCGGCTTTTTTGAGGAAATAACGATAAAAATATAGTCGAGGTTTGCAAGGGGCGGTCTGATAAGTGAATTTTTTCTTGGAAGAATTTTAGAGGGGAAAAACGAGCCGTCGCTTGTCTTTTCAAGCTCCACCCTATCACCTGCCAAAAGCACTATTTTTTCGTGTCTAAACGAGCCTCTGCCACGCACGTGTGCGTACCTTTCGCCATCAAGCTCGCTATCTAAGCGCACTGTGTAAAGTCCGCCTAAGCATTTAATAACTGTTCCTAAAATCATCTTATTTCTTCTTTGAGAATAATCTCTTTATTCTGCCCCAAAAGTTCTGCATTGCAGAGTTTGAGGGTAATTCGTCAAATTTAATTTTTCTGTCCGCTTGAACTCTTTTAAGGTATGAAAGCATTTCGTCCGCGCTTTGGAAGCGGTTTGTCGGCTCCTTGCTCATCGCACAAAGAATAATTTGTTCAAGTCCAACGGGAATAGCGGGATTTATCTGTCTTGGCGGCACAGGATCCTCCTGCATATGCTTCATAAGCACCTGGAGCGGTGTTTCGCCCTTAAAGGGCGTTTGTCCTGTTGCTAACTCATACATCATAGCACCGAGTGAATAAATATCGCTTCTTGCATCGATGCTCTTTTTGCCGCCTGCCTGCTCAGGGCTCATATAGTAAACTGTGCCGACCGCCTTGTCAGTAACGGTAATGGTTTCAGCGTCGGGTAGCTTGGCAATACCGAAGTCCATCACCTTTACGCGTCCGTTTTCAAGGAGCATAATGTTTTGAGGCTTGATATCTCTGTGGATTATATTGTTTCGGTGTGCCTCGCTAAGCGCACGCAAAATTTGCGCGCAATAGCTAACAATTTCCTCAAAATCAAGCGGCTTGCCCTTTGCCGCCATATAGCTTTTTAAGGTTAGACCGTAAAGAAACTCCATAACTATATATTTAATTCTGCCCTTGGTGGAAACCGCATGCACGGCAACGATATTGTTGTGCTTTAGCATGCTCTCCGCCTTGGATTCGTTTTTGAAGCGCTTTACAACCACCTCGTCGTGGGCAACGTCGTCCTTCAAAATCTTTATTGCAACGGTCATATTATTAAGGTAGGTATCGCGAGCTCTGAAAACGACTGCCATACCGCCGATGCCGATAAGCTTATCTATTATATATCTATCGTCGAGAATATTATTTTCATATTGCTTGTATTTTTCAACCAATTCGTTTTTCTTCATCGCCTAACCTCCTTAAATTCTAACTAACACGGCGGTTATATTATCGTGTCCGCCGTTTGCATTTGCCGTATCGATAAGACGTCTGACCTTTAAGTCAAGCTCGACCTGATCGACCCTTGATGCGTTGCGCTCGTTTGAAACGATGTCGCAAATGGTTGCGTTATCAACCATATTTGTAAGACCGTCGGTGCAGAAAAGCAAATAGCTTCCCTCCTCCAAGCGAACCGTATATATATCGCCCTCAACGGAAATTTCCGTGCCGACCGCCCTTGTTATTATATTTTTATGTGAGGAGCTTTCCGCCTCCTCGCGCGTCATTTGACCCATATCGACAAGATATTGCACGTATGAATGGTCCTTCGTTATCTGCTTAGAGGTGCTGCCCTTTAAGGTATAAAGGCGGCTGTCCCCCACGTTAACCGCGAAAGCAACCTTATCAATTATAAGCGCGCCGACCAACGTTGTGCCCATGCCCTTGTGGTTCACGCTTTTCTTTGCGGCAATATAGACCTTTTCGTTTGCCATATCAACACCCTTGACGAGTGCCCTTTTTATATCGCTTGTGCTAACCTGTCTTTGCTTGTTTTTTAGATACGGAATAATAAATTGGTCAACCGCTGAAACGAAGGATTCCGCCGCTATCTTCGACGCCTCCTCACCGCCCTTGATTCCGCCCATACCGTCGCATACAACGCAAAGCGTGGTTTTATCGGTATATTTGCGAATCATAAAATTGTCCTGATTTATTTCACGCTTCATTCCAACGTTGGTGCTTGCTGAGCAAATCATTGGTTAACCTCCTTTGCGCCTTTTCTTAGCTGTCCGCACGATGCGTTAATGTCAGAGCCTAAGCGCCTTCTGACAGTTGCATTTATTCCGAGTGAGAGCAGCTTGTTCTTAAAATTAGATACGTTTTTCGAGGTTTGGAGCTTTGTTTCCTTAACCTCGTTTAACGGAATTAAATTCACGTGGCACGGTGAATTTATGTACTTTTTGATTATTGCAGCCAAGCGGCACGCGCCCTCGGCGGTATCGTTTTTACCCGCGATAAGCGTATATTCAAACGAGATACGTCGCGAGGTTTTTTCAAAATATTTTTGACACGCGTTAAGCAACACCTCAATTGGGTATTTTTTGTTAACGGGCATAATTTCATCGCGCACGCTGTTATCGTATGCGTGCAAGGAAATAGAGAGCGTAACGGGTAAATTTTCCTCGCTGAGCCTTTCGATTTTGTCAACCAAGCCACAGGTTGAAACGGAAATATGGCGCAAGCCTATATTAAGACCGTCGTCGCTTGAAACGAGCCTTAAAAATTTAACCGTGTTATCGTAATTATCAAGCGGCTCGCCGATTCCCATCATAACAACGTTTGATATGCGCTCACCTGTGTCCTTTTCGACAGCTATAATTTGTCCGAGCATTTCCGAGGGGAATAAATCGCGCGTTCTTCCGAGCAAGGTTGAGGCACAAAATTTGCATCCCATACGGCAACCGACCTGCGAGGAAATACAAAGCGTATTTCCGTGCTGGTAGCGCATAAATACGGACTCGATAAGCTCGCCGTCATAGAGCTTAAAAAGGTATTTAACCGTACCGTCTATTTTGGAAACGAGCTTCCTTTCAACCACGGGAAGTGTAAAGAAAAAATGCTCGTTTAGCTTTTGGCGAAGTGACTTTGGAATATTTTTCATTTCATCGTCCCAAGCGCCCTTAGATATCCATTCAAAAATCTGCTTGGCGCGGAATTTCGGCTCGCCGATTTTTATAATTTCCTCCGTCAACTCGCCAAGAGAGAGCGATAAAATATCAATTTTCATGTCAGTATTATTCATCCTTTTTTCTCATCCTTGCAACGAAAAATCCGTCTGTTGACGTTACGTGTGGAAGGAAGGTGTATGAGCCGTCCTTTGATTTTATTTCGCCGATATCGAAATCGTACGGCAGAAAGTCCTTGCTTTGACTGAGAAATTTTTCTACGTTTGCTTCGTTTTCCGCCCTATTTAATGTGCAGGTGGAATAAACGAGCACGCCGCCCTTTTTAAGGTATCTTGACGAAGCGCATAAAATCTCATACTGAATGTCGGGAAGGCTTTTATACGCCTCCGTTGATTTATATTTAATATCGGGCTTTTTGAAGATAACGCCAAGACCCGAGCAGGGAACGTCACAAAGAATTTTGTCAAACAAAATATCGCCCTCGGGCTTATATTCCTTTGCGTTTTGAACCCTTGTTGAAATAATATCGATGCCAAGCCTTTTGGCTCCCTTTGTAATTAAGGAAAGCTTGCTTTCGTGTAAATCCGAGGCGTAAAGTGCGCCCTTGTTTTCCATATCGATAGCTATACTAAAGCTCTTGCCGCCCGGACACGCGCAAACGTCTGCCACTAAGTCGCCGCTTTTTGCCGAAAGCACCTCGCTTGCTATACGCGAGGACTCATCCTGCACGTAAACAAGACCGCCTGAAATTAAATCGTCAAGCTGAGATATAGGCAAGTCGGTCTTTACAATATCGCGCGCAAGGCTTGATTTTTCCGCGCTTCCGCCTCGCACTAAAAGAGTGTCGATAACATCTCTGTCAGTCGTTTTAAGAGTATTTACGCGCAAGCAAAGCGGTGATTTTTTTGGTTCAAGGCTACAAAGCTTATACGCATTTTCCTCGCCGTAGGAGCTTATAAAAATGTCGATAATTTCCTTTGGCATAGATGCTTCTATTGAAAGTTTGTCCCACTTATCCTTTGGTAAATCTATTTTTTTATCATCTCGTAAAAAGCTTCTCAAAATTGCATTGACAAAGCCTCTTGTTCTCTTTGGAACAAGGCTAACGCTTTCGTCAACCGCGCTGTAATCGGGAATTTTGTCACAAAACAGAAGCTGATAAATTCCCAAACGAAGTGCGTTTTTTGTTTGTGTATCAATTTCATCAATATTCAAGCGCGAATATTTTGAAATGACAAAATCAAGGAGCATCTTCTTTTCGATAACTCCGAGAAAAAGAAGGGTATAAAGGGAGATATCGTTTTTTGGTGCTTCCGTGCGTGAAATTACGGTATTCAATTCAAGATTTGAAAAAACGCCGTTTTCCTCCCACTTTATAAGTGAGGCAAGCGCGCCTTGTCTTGGGTTAAACATTTCCCTCTCTCCCTTCAAGCTTATTTTCCTAAAATATCACCGAGTGAAATTTTTCTGCCGTTTATAAATGAGGCGGCACTCATTTTTCCCTTACCCTCGGGTATAACCTCGTCGAGCACAACCGTGCCTTCCTTACACTTTACAAAAATACCGTCGTCTAAGGACACAACCTCGCGGACTTCTCCCTTGAAATCAGTGGGGGAAACGTGCGATTTTGTAACCTTTAATATTTTTCCGTCGCTCATTTTGGTAAACGCAACGGGAATTGGACTAAGCCCTCTTATTTGATTGTGAACCTCGTCAGAGGTATTGTTAAAATCAATTAAGCAATCCTGCTTTGTGATTTTTTCGGCATAGGTGAAATCTTCACCCTGCTTTGTAAATGTAGCCTTTCCGTCTCTAAAAAGCTTTATTGCTTCAATTAAGCCCTCGCTTGCGGCGATTACAAGCTTATCGTGAACGGTTTCAAAGTTGTCGTCCTTTTCTATTTTCACCTTGTTTACAAGAATAACGTCGCCTGTATCAAGTCCAACGTCCATTTTCATAATGCTAACCCCCGTCTCGCTATCTCCATCAATAATAGCGCGTTGAATGGGTGCTGCTCCTCTATATTTAGGTAAAATAGATGCGTGCGCGTTAATGCATGCATATTTTGGGAAATCAAGGACGTAGCTTGGCAAAATTTTGCCGTACGCTACAACGATAATAAGCTCAGGCTGAAGCTCGTTTAAGGTATCAAGAAACGCGCCGTCCTTTAAGGTAAGCGGCTGATAAACGGTAAATCCCTTTTCAAGCGCGTACGCTTTGACGGGGCTTGGAGTTAAAACCATTCCTCTGCCCTTTGGCTTATCGGGTGTTGTGACAACGCCGACAATTTCCTCGCCGCTTTCGTAAATAGCCTTCAAATTAGATGCGGCAAAATCGGGCGTGCCCATAAAAAGTATTCTCATTCTACCTCGTCCGCCTCTAACATTTTTATAACCTTATCCGTGTATAAAATTCCGTCAAGGTGGTCAATCTCGTGGCACATCGCCTTTGCAAGCAGGTCAAAGCCTGTCACCTCAATTTTATTGCCGTTTCTGTCGAGTGCTTCAACGGTAACGCATTGCGGACGCTTTGTTTTTCCCCATTTGCCAGGCAAGGAAAGGCAGCCCTCCGCGCCCTCCTGTGTGCCGCTTTTTCTTGTAATAACGGGGTTTATAAACTCAAAAAGTCCTTCCTCGGTTTCGATAACGACTATACGGCGCAAAACGCCAACCTGCACAGCCGCCAAGCCGCAGCCGTTTGCCGCGCGCATTGTCTCAACCATATCGTCGAGAAGAGTTAAAATTCTTGGAGTGATTTCAGTAACCTCGCGGCTCTTTTTTCTTAAAAACTCCTCGTTTTCGCTTTCTGTAACAATTTTAAGTACTGCCATTTTATCTCCTTATAAAGACGAGGGGTTGAAGTCAATTGAAACGAAGCTTTTTTCGCCCCTCGAAGAAAAATCCATATATATTCTTGAAAACATATCGCGTGTTGCGACGTTTAATTTGCATTTTATTATTATTCTTTTGCGGTATCTGCCCTGCGCCTTGTATATCGGTGCTTCAAAAGGACCGTAAACGTACGCGGGCGCGCCTATTTTCGTCAGCTCCTCCTGCAATTTTGAAAACACCTCGCCCGAAAGTGCATTCACTGCCATTTCGTCGCTTGCGGAAATATTTATAAGCGCAATATCGCAAAACGGTGGAAAGGTGTAGGCGCTTCTAATCTTTATCTCGTTTTCGTAAAACGCATCGTAGTCTTGATTTGCGGCAAGAATGAGCGTTTGGTCATTCGGTGAGTTGGTTTGAATTATGGCAACGCCGCGGTCGCGCGCTCGCCCCGCCCTGCCTATAACCTGCGTAATCATAGAAAAGGTATGCTCACTTGCGCGGTAATCGCTTGTATACAGCATAGTGTCCGCAAGCATAACTCCGACTAAGGTAACAAGCGGAAAATCGTGTCCCTTTGTGACCATTTGCGTGCCGATAAGCGTGTCTGCCTCTTTGTTTTTGAAGCTGCCGAGAATTTTTTCGTATGATGATTTTGAAACGGTTGTATCTGCATCCAAGCGAAGCGTTTTTATATTGGGAATCATCTCGCCGAGTGCTTCCTCCGCCCTTTGAGTGCCAACGCCAACGTAGGAAAAATCACTTTCTCCGCATTTGCATTTTTCTGGCAGACGTGTACGGTATCCACAATAATGGCAACGAAGCACGCCGCTTTTTTCAAGCACCTCGTGAGCGTTTTTAGCGGTTAAGTCCTCGTTGATTTTTTTATAGGAGTGATATGTAAGCGCAACCGAGCAGTTTGGGCACTCCAAAGCCTCGCCACAGCTTTGACAGCTGACCGTTGAAAGATATCCTCGGCGGTTTAAGAAAAGAATAGACTGCTTTTCGTCCTCTTTTGTACGCAAAAGATACTCCGCGAGCTTTCTGCTATATGGGCCACTGTTTCCCACCTTGCGCTCCTTGCGCATATCAGTAATGATAACGTCGGGCAAAACCGCCTCGCCGTATCGCTTTTTCATTTCAACGAGTGCATAAGTTCCGCCCTTTGCCTTATAGAAGGATTCAAGCGACGGGGTTGCTGATGCAAGAAGCATAAGCGCATTATTCTTCGCGCATCTAAATCTTGCAATATCGTGTGCGCTGTATTTTGGGTTTGTGTCTGATTTATAGGTATGCTCCTGCTCCTCGTCAATAACAATCATACCTATATTTTGTAGGGGCGCAAAAATAGCCGAGCGAGTGCCTATGACAATGCTCGCTTCCCCTCTTGCAATTTTTTTGTAGGTATCAAAGCGCTCGCCCGCTGAGAGGCTTGAATGAATAACCGCGACGCGCTCCTTATAGTAAGATGCGAAAACGGAAACGGTTTGAGGGGTTAAGGAAATTTCGGGCACTAAGATAATAACTCCGCGTCCGTCCTTTATAACCTCGTCAATCATTTTTTTAATAACGCTCGTTTTGCCGCTTCCCGTAACACCGTAAAGCAGTGCCGCCCTCGGTGCTTTTTCATGATAGAGTGAGCGTAATTTTTCATACGCCGCACCTTGCTCGTCGTTTAAGGTAATATCCTCTTTTTTCGCACTTGAGCTTTTGAGAAACGCATACGGATCTCTTAAAAGCTCCTCTTTTTCGATTTTTATAAGCCCCTTGGTTAAAAGCGCATCAAGCTGTGATTTTTGACAAGGCACGTCATCGTAAAGCTGCTTATCAGTCAGCTCGTCGTATTCACAAAGATGGCGCAAAATTTCCGCGTGTGTCTTGCTTCTCAGCTTAATTTCGCCCCTGCCGTCAGCGACAAGAAGCGCCTCCTCCTTGGAAACAGCCAATGAAACTCTTAATTCGTATTTATTTTTGTCGTCCTCTTTTATAAAGGTTTCTCGACGTATAGCGCCGTTTTTCACAAGGCGTGCAAGCAAAAGCTCGCTGTTTTCAAACCTTGATGCAAGATGCTTATCGTCAACTCCGCTGTTTTGGGAAACGTATGAGTAAAGCGATTTTGATATCGGGT
>JBGVIN010000035.1:0-2655 GCA_045123255.1 Eubacteriales bacterium | reverse complement strand
AAAAACAGACACAAAAAATGAAGAGAACTTGCAATTTTTGCAAGTTCTCAACAATAAACCGCTTTGAAATCAATATATATTATGGTTTTAGACGAGAATGTGTCTGTTTTTGTTCTGTGCTTATTGCAACAGCCCCTTTTTTTGCGCGATGATTTAATCGGACGGTCGGCTCCTGTATTTTTGAGGCGAAATCCCTAAATGCTTCTTAAATAGCCTGCTAAAAAAGTATTGGTCGTTATAGCCGATATGCTCACTGATTTGCTTTATTGACATATTTGTGCTGTCAAGCATATTCTTTGCAAGCTGAAGCTTTAATTCAATTATATATTCGTTCGGCGATTTTCCCATTTGATTTTTGAAAACCGTTACGTAGCGCGAATTGCTTAGATTTTCCAAGCTCGCAAGATAGGGAATAGAGATTTTTGTAGTAAAAAAGTTATGTATATATTGTAGAGATTTATTGAGCGATTTATCATTTATCTTTTCTAAATTGCTTTCAGAAATACTTAGTAAAATTTCCTGCAAAAAGCAAGCACATTTTTGAATACTTAGCTGTCCGCCGCGCAAAAACGTGTCAATCATTGTATTGAACTTGCTTTGTGTCTCCACACTAAAATCATTTTCGATAACGCAAGGCAAATTATCAAAGCCGCATTCCTTCAAAAAATCTGCGACGTACGAGCCTGTAAAATGGGCGTATAAATAATACACAGGTGAGCTTGCGCTATACTTATATACGCATTTTGGCGGAATAATTAGTCCATCTCCCTTGCCAACTGTGCGCTTAATATTATCAATATCAATTGAAAGCTCGCCGCTTATCAGGTAAATTAAATAATAATCGTCCCTGCCAACGGGATTGTACGTTTCAAACGGAAGGCGCAGATCGCAATACCCCGTGGTATTCACAATAAAAGGGTAATCAAGGGAGCTTTTGTTCCTGAAATTTAACCATTCTATATTCAAATGCCGTGATGTTCGTGCCATTTTCCACCTCTTATACAGTAAAAAAGTCCATTATGATGAAAAAATAATCCATTGATATATTTCTATTACTATTGTACAATAAAATTGTATAGAAGTCAATTAAAATAGCTTCAATAAAATAATACAAAGGAGAAATTTATGAAAAAGAAACTTGTTTTGACGATTGCAATAGTTGCGATATTTACCTGCATGCTTGCAATTTTCGTTTCGGCGGAAGATATTGAGTATAAAGGTATTTATTACACTCTTAATTCAAACGGTACAGCTACTGTAAGCTCTGCAAACAGAACAGAATGTAAGCTTGCTATTGTTGAAATTCCCAAAACGATAAGCGACAAAGCCGGCAACGTATATAATGTTACAGCGATAGCAAATGAATGCTTCGGTAATGGCGGAGCTCAAGGAAACCAGTACCTTGAGGAGCTTTATATTCCTTCAACCATTGTAAGTGTTGGAAAACAGCTCGCCAGAGGTTGCTCTTCACTAAGAAAGGTTGTAATATCTTCACAGGATACCGTCCTTCTTGATGGAACATTTTGGAGCTGCTCAAGCCTTCAAGAGCTTGATATGTCGGGAATGGAAAATCTAACAAGAATAGAAAGCATCGCAGTAGGCGCACCGGTTTCATCGCTGAAGCTTCCAAGCTCGTTGACAACCGTTGGAGGCAAAGCTTTCCAATCGGGCAACATAACGTCTCTCGTGCTTCCAAGCGGACTTACAACAATCGGTGGAAACGCATTTCAGTTTAATGATTTTGTGACTCTCGTTATTCCCGCTTCCGTTAATTCTGTATCTGCGGCTGCTTTCCACAACGTAAGCACAATAAAAACACTTGTTTTAGCAAACACGAGCTTTGAAGGCTGGAGCAAAGACTCTACTACCTTCAATGGCGTAAATCCTGACATAATTTTCTTTGCAGGAAGCAACCCAACAACACTTACAAAACACTATACACAATGGGCGTCATATAAGACAATGACTTATACTAATTATCTGGCTAACCCATCTGCGGCGACTGCAAAGACAATCGTTTACGGCACGCAAAACTGCACTTGCGGCTACATAAAAACAAACGAAGAGCCAACCTTCAATTTTACAAGCTATACAGAAAAAATGACACTCACTAAAACTTGTTCACATTGCAAAAATGTCAATATTCTGAAATCTATTGATCCAATGTTCATAAACCTCGGCTTCTCGGCAGCACAGTATGGCGATATGATGTCCGTTAACTATAAGGTAAATGCTCAAGCGATAGCGGAGTACGAAAAAATCACAGGCGAAAAGGTTAACTACGGTGTATTTGCGGTTAAGGCATCAAATATCGGTGATAACGATATCTTTGATGAAAACGGTGAGGAAAGACAAGGCGTTATAGCTGCCGATATCACAGACTGTGGCTTCAACCTCTTTAACTTAAAGATAATGGGCTTTGACGAGGATCAAAAGACAATTGACCTTGCTATGGGCGCATTCGTTAAAACAGAGAAGAACGGCACAGTTAAGTATAGCTACCTTCAAATTGCCGAGCCGACAAACGGCAAATACTACCTCGCATCATATAATGACGTAGTTGCGCTTCTTAAAGAGGAGAATATATAATGAAATACGTTTCTCCAAAATATGAAAGCACCGCCCTTGAAGTAAACGATATAATTATGTCGGGTG
>JBGVIN010000034.1:0-2256 GCA_045123255.1 Eubacteriales bacterium | reverse complement strand
TTGTTGTCGGCAAGGAAAATGCCAACCTTGGTGGCGATATCTTTGACCAAAACGGCAATTGCTTGGTAGACAGCGCAATAGTAACCGACTTTTCGACAATGGACTTTGAGTCATTCTCAATTTACAATTTGAAGCTTTCGGGAATTAAAACCGACGCACACAAAGTACAGAATATGTATTGCGGCGCATACGTAATTGACGGCAACAGTGTTTCCTATATTGGTGATAGCGTGACCGAAAAATCAATCGTAGTAAGTTATAGTTCCATTTTTGAAGCTAAAAAAGACGAGGAATAAACAAAAAAGAGCCACCCCGTGTGGCTCTTTTTTTGTCGCGCTCGTAATTAAAAAGTCCTTGACAACTGTTTTTTTGCGTGATAATATTAAATTAGATTAATATACCTAAAAGGAGAAAAATATGAAAAAGAAAATTTTATTTGCGTTTTCAATGGTTGCAATAATAGTATGCTTATTTGCAATAACCGTTAGCGCAGAAACAGCTGACCCGTATATTGAATTTAAGGTTAAGCTTTCGGGTGCGAATGAATACGTTAACGCTTATGTAACCGATGTTTTCCCAACTGATTCAAAGTTCGATTTTAACCAAGCTTTTTATTTGGACAACGACCTTACCCAAGCAATTGACAAGGACGATATTGTGGGAATCGATTTGTCAGATGCCACTCCGAAGAACAACAAAACCACAGCTATAAAGTATGTCGCTTCATCAAAGACACCGTATACAAATTGCAAGGAAATCAAGTGGTTTGACAAGGAAGGCTGTCCAACCTCTATCGGCACGATATTTTTCCAAAACTGGACGTGTCTTGAATCATTTGATTTTGGAATTGCTAACACTGTAGTTGACAAAGCGTTTAACAACTCAGGACTTAAAACGCTCACAATTCCCGCTACTGTTACAACAATTAAAGGCGGTGGATTTAGTGGATGCTTGCAGTTGACGACCTTGAAATTTGAGGGCAACGTTACGTCAATTGCATCCTCAGCTTTTTCAGGATGTACTGCGCTTACAAGCATTGATTTTGGCGATAGCTTTACTACCATAGGTACTACAATGTTTAAGAGCTGTACCGCACTTACAAGCATTGAAATTCCAAACACGGTTACAAGCATAGGTAATGAAGCGTTTGCAAGCTGTAAGAATGTTACCTCGGTTGTATTTGAAGAGGGATTTAGCGGCACGCTCGGTTCATCTTCATTTATGGGTCTTAAAAACCTTAATACCCTTGTTCTTTCCGAGGGAATTACATCTATACCGTCACAATGCTTTTGGAGCTCAGGCTGTGGTGAGGATAACAAGCAATGCCTGGTTGAAAAGGTTGTTTTACCTGATAGCGTAAAGACCTTAGCAGGCAGAGCGTTTAACGGCTTTGGCGCAAGACAGTTTATCATCAGTGAAAATTCACAGCTTGAATCAATCACGGGTGATGCATTTGCGGGTATGAAATTCATAAAAACGATTTATCTACCCGACGGTGTAGTAATTTCGTGCGACAACCTTTTCCAATATTGCCATGCGCTTGAAGAGGTTCAAAACTTTGAAAATGTAAAAATGAACGTATCATCATATGGCGAAGACGTATTTATCGGCAAAATTTTCTACGAGTGTATGGCACTCAAGGAAATCAAGATTCCATATGGTACAACTGTGGTAGCGGGCACTGCTTGGCGTTATTACGGACTTGAAAAGCTATATATTCCCGAAACTGTAACGTCAATAAACAGTGCTTGGTTAAATGACACTACTCATATGCCTGCAAGTGCGGTAATTTACTACTGCGGCGGCGATGCAAGCAAGCTTCTTTCCTTGACGGATGACGGGAACGGAAACGTAAGCACCGCAATAAAGGCGCGCATTGACGCAGGCAACGTTATCAAATATTCAACTATGAATGCTGAATACGCATCAGGTTCTATCGTAACCAACGTAAATACGTGCGATGCTTATTTTGCAGGAACTCACACATGGGGCGAGCTTGTTCAAAAGTTTACAGCAGAAGCGTACCTTTCAAAATACGTTACCGTATCAACCTGCCAAACGTGCTTGCTTAGCGATGTTGTAAGCGAAATTTGCGGTCCGCTCTTTATAAACAAGGGCTATTCCGCTTTTGAAGACAAGGACGGCGGATACATAACCTTCGGCATTTACATTAACGAAAAGAATATTGAAAATTATGAAGCGTTCACAGGTGAAAAGGTTACGTTCGGATTTGTTGTCGGCAAGGAAAATGCCAAC
>JBGVIN010000033.1:0-15044 GCA_045123255.1 Eubacteriales bacterium | reverse complement strand
TAGGTTGTATATCATCACCGAAGGTGTATATCATCGCGCGAAGTGCGTATATCATCAATTCGCATTTGCGAATTGCATAAAAAAACGACAGGCTTAAACCTGTCGTTTTTTGGTGCCGGTGATCGGGGTCGAACCGATACGGTATCGCTACCACCGGATTTTGAGTCCGGCACGTCTGCCAATTCCATCACACCGGCATGTGTGATTTTTAATGCTTGATTATTCTATCACAGATTTTTTCAGTTTGCAAGTGTTTTTTTAATTTTTTTGCAAAATTTTATTATGTTTTCTCATTTTTACTTTTTTATTGCCTTTTTTATAGCTCTCTATTGAAATATAGAAGTGATTTATGGTAAAATTAACGCAAGGATATTTTAGGGAGGCATATATGGACTTTTTTCAAATGAGTGCGGCGGCACTTGCATATCTTGGCGACTCTGTGCTTGAAGCATTGATCCGCGAGCGTCTTATTCTTTCGGGCGCGCAAAAGTCAGCAAAGCTGAACAGTGAGGCGTTAAAGTACGTAACGGCGGTTAACCAGGCGCGCGCTTTTGTAAATATTGAAAGCGCTTTAAGCGAGGACGAGGCGCAAATTTTCCGCCGTGGAAAAAATTCCTCTCACCTAAACATTCCTAAGAGTGCGAGCGCACTTGAATATAAAACCGCAACGGGCTTTGAGGCAATATTCGGCTACTTACAGCTATGTGGCAAGCGCGAAAGAATTTTAGAGCTTTTTGACGTTGCTTATCCCGAGCTAAAATTGAATTAATTGACACAGGTATATCATATTCGCAGAATATATCATATAAAGCGCATATATCATCACTCCCGTTTTCGGGAGTGCTTTTATTTCACCAAATTTTCACACAAAAATTGAGAAAAAATTTTTTCCAAAGTTGACATTACTATATAGTAATGATATAATGTTATTTGTAAAATTATGCTTACTTTCCTCGGAGGTGATATTTTGATAAAAAATTTCAAAAAGCTTTTTAAGTACGTTGGAGAATACAAGAAAAATGCTATTCTTTCACCGCTTCTCGTCCTTTTTGAGGTTATTATGGAATGTATGATACCTGCTATTGCAGGCGAGCTTATAACATTTATTGAGGCTTCAAACGGCGTTGAGGGTGCTTCCCTTGAAAAGATTACGCTTACAAGGTGGTTAATCAATTTAATCGGTGAAAATAACGTGACTGCGGTTATCTTGGTTTTCTGCTCTATTCTTATTTGCTTTGCGCTTCTCTCCCTTGCATTCGGTGCGCTTGCAGGCGTTCATTGCTCACGCGCGTCGTGCGGCTTTGCAAAGAATTTGCGTGAGGCTACCTTTAATAAGACACAGGAGTTTTCATTTGAAAACATCGATAATTTCTCAACGTCAAGCTTGGTTACGCGCTTAACAACTGACGTAACGAACGTTCAACAGTCGTTTATGATGATTATTCGTACCGCTGTGCGCTCGCCGTTTATGTTTATTTTCTCAATTGTAATGGCGTTCTACGTTGGCAGACAAATGGCTTGGATTTTCGTTTTCGTTGTGCCTATTCTGCTCTTCACGCTCATTATTATCGCGCGCTTGGCAATGCCTATTTTCAAAAAGGCTTTCAAAAAATACGACAAATTAAATAACTCGGTGCAGGAAAACGTGCAGGGCATGCGCGTTGTTAAATCCTTCGTTCGCGAGGAGTACGAAAAGGATAAGTTTAACGAGGCATCAGACGATATGCGCCATGGATTTTGGAAGGCGGAAAGAATTCTTGCCTTCAACTCTCCCGTTATGCAGCTTTGTATGTACTCGCTTATGGTTGGAATTTTGCTTTTCGGCTCACTGCTTCTTATGTCCTCGGGCGGAAGTGCCTTTGCAATAGGTAACTTCTCAACGCTTCTTACCTACGGTATGCAAATGCTTATGTCGCTTATGATGCTTTCAATGATTTTCGTTATGGTTACGATGTCAACGGAGAGTGCGCGCCGTATTACGGAGGTGCTTGACGAGGAGGCGACTATCAAAAATCCCGAAAACGGTATTAAGACCGTTGAAAACGGCTCGGTTGAATTCAAAAACGTTTCCTTTAAGTACGCAAAGCGTGCGGAAAAAAATGCGCTTGATTGCGTTTCAATTAAGATTGAAGCAGGTCAAACGGTTGGAATTATCGGCGGCACGGGTAGTGCAAAATCCACATTCGTTTCCTTAATTCCTCGTCTTTACGATGCAACGAGCGGCGAGGTTTTGGTTGGCGGCAAAAACGTCAAGGACTACGACCTTGTTTCCCTTCGTGACGCGGTTAGCGTGGTGCTTCAAAAGAACGTGCTTTTCTCAGGCACTATCAAGGAGAATTTACGTTGGGGCAACGAAAACGCAACTATTGAGGAAATGAAGCACGCATGCACTCTTGCCTGCGCTGACGAATTTATCGAAAAATTTCCCGAGAAATACGACACCTATATCGAGCAGGGCGGCTCAAACGTATCAGGCGGACAAAAGCAACGTCTTTGTATTGCACGTGCGCTTCTTAAAAAGCCGAAAATCCTTATTCTTGACGACTCGACAAGTGCCGTTGACACAAAAACAGACGCTATGATAAGAAAGGCTATGCGCGAGGAAATTCCAAGCACGACGAAGTTTATAATAGCTCAAAGAATTTCAAGCGTTATGGATGCCGACGTAATTATCATTTTGGACGACGGTAAGATAAATGCGGTTGGAAATCACGATACTCTTATTGAAACGAATGAAATCTACCGCGAAATATATAATTCACAAGTAAAGGGGGCAAGCTTACAATGAATAAAACGGTAAGAAATCCCCGTCAGCCCGTTATGGGCAGACCGATGAAGAAGGTTAAAAAGGGTACGTTTTGGCGTCTTCTTAAGCTCCTTATAAAATTCTATCCTGTGCGCTTTTTCCTTGTTTTCATATGTATTTGCTTAAGCGCATTGGCGGCGGCATCACCCTCTATGTTCCAGCGCAAGGTTATTGACACAGCATCAGAGGCTATTAACGCAATTCGTGCAGGAATGTCAACGAGCGAGGCACTTAGTCAGTTCTTCCCTATCACCGCGGTTTTCGTTTCGCTCCTTGCCGTTATTTATATAATAGGTCTTATCTCCAACTTTACGCAGACGAGAACGATGGCAACGGTAACGCAGGGATGCTTGCACAAATTAAGAATACTTATGTTTGGCAAAATGCAAAAGCTCCCAATTAAGTATTTCGACACACATCCACGCGGCGATATTATGTCGCACTACACAAACGATATTGATGCTTTAAGACAGCTCATTTCTCAGTCACTCCCACAGCTTATTACAACCGTAATCATTTTAACAACCGTTACAATTTTTATGTTCTCTATGAGCTTTTGGATGGCGTTTGTCGTTCTTGGCGGTATGCTTGCTATGTCGATAGTTGCAAAAAAGATTGGCGGCTCAGGTGCTAAGCATTTCAGAAACCAACAAATTTCACTTGGTGAAGCTGAGGGCTTCGTTGAGGAAATGATTAACGGACAAAGAGTTGTTAAGGTATTTAACTACGAGGAAAAGAGCAAAAAGCGCTTTAACGAGCTTAACGAAAAGCTTTGCAGCCACGCAACGAAGGCTAATACAAGAGCTAATACTCTTATGCCTATTATGAACAACATCGGTCATATTTTGTACGTTTGCTTGGTTTTTGTCGGCACTATGCTCGTTGGCAAATATAACCCTTCGTTTGCGACCTTCCTTGGAATTGAGGACCCTGTTTTCACGATAGGCACGGCGGTTGCATTCCTTGGTCTTTCAAAGCAATTTACAAACAACGTTTCCCAGCTTTCACAGCAGGCAAACGCAATTACGATGGCGCTTGCAGGTGCGGAGCGTATCTTTGAAATGCTCGACGAGGAGGCAGAGGTTGACGAGGGCTACGTAACCTTGGTTGACGCTGAATTAAATGAAAACGGCGAGCTTGTCGAGGCAAGCAGCCACACAGGCATTTGGGCGTGGAAGCATCCGCACTCTGACGGAACAGTCACATATACACGTGTGCGCGGCGACGTGCGACTGAACGAGGTTGACTTTGGCTACGTGCCTGAAAAGATTGTCCTTCACGACGTTTCAATTTACGCCGAGCCCGGACAAAAAATCGCCTTCGTTGGTGCAACAGGAGCAGGCAAAACGACTATTACCAACCTTATAAACCGTTTTTACGATATTGCGGACGGTAAAATTAGATACGACGGCATTAACATTAACAAAATTAAAAAGGACGATTTGCGCCGCTCTCTCGGCGTTATCTTGCAGGACGTTAACCTCTTTACGGGCACGGTTATGGACAACATCCGTTACGGCAAGCTTGATGCAACGGACGAGGAATGTATCGCGGCTGCTAAGCTTGCAAACGCACACTCGTTTATCGAAATGCTTCCCGACGGCTATAACACAATGCTCAAGGGCGACGGAAGCGGTCTTTCCCAAGGACAAAGACAGCTTATTTCAATTGCGCGTGCCGCAGTTGCAGACCCACCCGTTATGATTATGGACGAGGCAACCTCGTCAATCGACACAAGAACCGAGGCAATCGTTCAGGCAGGTATGGACTCCCTTATGAAGGGCAGAACGGTATTCGTTATCGCCCACCGCCTCTCCACCATTCAAAACTCCGACGTTATTATGGTTTTGGAGCAAGGCAGAATTATCGAGCGCGGCTCACACGATAGCTTGATAGCGCAAAAGGGAAAATACTACCAGCTCTACACAGGTGCGTTTGAATTAGAGTAATTTTAAGCATCAATCTTTAAGCGCCAATCCCTCCGTCACCCTTGGTGACACCTCCCTTTACACAAAGGAGGCGTGGAAATACTACCAGCTTTACACAGGTGCGTTTGAATTAGAGTAATTTCAAGTATCAATCTTTAAGCGCCAATCCCTCCGTCACCCTTGGTGACACCTCCCTTTGCACAAAGGAGGCGTGGAAGTACTACCAACTCTACACAGGTGCGTTTGAGCTTGAATAAAAAGCAAATAAATTATTGAGCGAGGCAAAATTGCCTCGCTCTTTTGATATTACAAAATCGAATAATAATTCAAGAGAATTCATACGATGAAAGGTTATAAACCGCGCCCTCGTCGTCCTCGAAAATTCGCCCAATTGTACCTACTTCAAAATTGCTTGATATTTCAAGATAATCAAAAATTTCATTTTCCAAATATACTCCTGCCAAGCGCGAGCTTGACAAAAGGAGCGTTGCACACTTGCCACTTTTTCGATGTATCTTGCGCGCCTCTATAATATCGTAGCCGCAAATCGACGGCGAATAAACGAGCAAAAAGCTACCCTGCAAGCTTCCTCTTATCGATTTTAATAAATCTCCAGCACTCTCCCCTTTGTTGCATCTTAACGGTATTGCAGGCACGCCCATTTCAAAAAGTGAAATTTGCATAAAGAAAAAATCCTTTTCGCTTAGGTGCGAAAAAATAATTATATTTTCAAAGCCCTCTTCACATAAGCTCGATGCAAGAAAGACAAGATCTCTTGCATCAAGTGAAGCATCCATAATAACCGCGTCCATATTTCTCTCCTCGTTTTTAACTTACGCGGTTATTATTTCCGTTTTTTCAAGTTTTACTCCCTCACTTTATATATTATCTTTTGTTCATATGTTGATATATTCATATATAAACAAAGGAAAAAGGACTCAAAATGAGTCCTTTTATTTATTAAAGAGTGATGCGAAAAAGCTAACTATCGCTTTGATAATTACGGAAATTATTTCAAGGAATAATTCAAAAAATCCCTTTTTCTCTGCCGCCTGTGTGTTGTCGCTTGAACCTCCGCCTACTACACCGCTTGGTGGAATTTCACCCGGGTTGCTTTCACTTGGCGGATTGTCACTCGGCAAATTATCGCTTGGATTGTTTCCGCCCGATGGGTTGTCGCTTGGCGGTGCTTCGGGCGTGCTTGGTTTTTCCCAAGCTATCCTTTGGCGCAGGCTAACGTCACAGTCCCACTCTTGTGCGAGCCAATTTGCACGCGCCTCGATATGCTCGCACAGATAGCCGATAACCGTTGTATCGTCCCTGTTTACTCCGTCTGAGTAAACTGCTCTGAAATTAAATACGGGTGAGCTTTGCCACCTGTCGTAGTGTGTGCCGTCGTAGTAAAGCGGCCATTTATCATAGTTATTGCTTCCCCAACGCTTTATCTCCATATGAATTGAGTCGCCGATAAAATCGACCTCGCTCTCAAGGAAGCCACCCTCGTCAATAGTATCGAAAATAAAATCGTACGCAAGGGTGAATTTTTCACTTACTAATGAGTTAAACTCTTCTTTTTTGGTAAGTCCTGCCCAAATGCTTCTGTCCTTTGCCCAATATCCCTTTGTGCTTGACGCGCCGTTTTTATGAATATTGCCAAGGGTGTTGTCACAGTCCCAAAGCGGACCCTTGAAAATTTTCGAGGTTATGCCGTCCTTGTCTATATCCTTGTAAAAGAACATACTCGACGAGCCGCTATCGTAGTTTCTGCCAAATTCCTGCATAATATATGCCGATGCGAGCGTGTCTATATCTACGTACTCCGTATAATGCTTGCCGTGACGGTTATAGCCGTCGCTTGCCATTATTGCTTCCTCCATATCGGCAAAAAGCTTGGCGATATACTCAACCTCCTCGCGTGATGGATATTCGGGTGATTTTATAACGTAGTGACTGCCAAATTCGGTTGTGAAATAGCAAAGCTCATCCTTATAGTAGTTATTGTCAAGCTCGACAAGGTAGCCGCCGCTAATGTCGCTTGGATTTTTAACGCCGTCGATGTATCTATACTCGGTGAGCGCGCTTGACTCTATAAGCTCACCCGACTTAACAACCGTTGCTGCCTCGCGGTACTGAAAATTTAAGAGGTCGTTTGCTTTTTCGAGGTCAAAAATATTTAAGCGTCCGCCGTCTATTTCCACCTTTTCGCAAAGGAGATAAACGCCGTAGTATTCGCCGTTTATAAAGAGGTCAACGCTTATAAAATCAGTCGTTTGCATACCGAGGAATTTGCCAAGGCGGTACATTATACTGTTGCGAAGCAAGGATTGGTCATCGTAGTTTGCAAGAAGCAACCAAGTTTTATCGCTTCCCATACCGAAAAGGTCTGCTTTCTCGGTTAGCTTTACTTGAAACGGCTTTTTTAGGTATGCGGCGGTAGCGTTTCCGCGCACCCTTAGCTTCCCGCCAAAATAGCTGTCACTATGAATTGTTTCGCCGCTTCTATCAACAACAGTCGTTTTTACGCTCTCGTCCTTGATTTCATATTTCATAATATCGCTTGGCGAAATTGAGGTTTCGATATTTACGCTTGGAAGCGAGCTTGCAAAGCGGAAAATTATAAAATAATCCGTGCCGTTTAATTTCGCACTTAAAATATAAACGCTCACATCACCCGTCACCGTCTTATAAGGTCTTAAATCAACCGTATCACCGCTGCTTATCGCGCGATTTGTGCCGTTTTGGTCGGTGTATGAAAATCTTGTTTCGCTTGAAAGCTTGAAGTTAACCGCGCTTGGTGAAATGTGCGACGGCAGAAAAAAGGTGTAATTTGTGTGGTTATATTCATTTCCGTTACCGTCAAGCACGGAAATATCCGCGCCAAACGCGAAAATGGCAAAAAGAACGGTAAAAAGAGCGCAGGTGAGTAAAAAAACTGCTTTCTTCATTAACTCTCTCCATACCTTTCGGAAAAATAATCCCTATCTATTGTTAAAACGAGATTGTAAAGTGGGTCGATTTCCTTAATTCTGCACGTAATTTCATTTGAAATTTCCTTGTTTTGTAGCGGAAAATCATTTCCTACGTTTATATCAAAAATAATATTTGTGTGCGTAACGCCCTTAACCACACGGAAATCGTGCATTGATGCGTGCGCGGAATGCTCCTTCGAAAAGCTTTCTACAATTTGTACGCATTTTTCGCGCAGCTCGTTTGTTTCGGGGTCGGAAACGGAAATCGGGTCCATATGAATAACCAAATTAACGCCGTCCTTCAAAAAGTCCGCCTCGATAACGTCCATTAAGTCGTGACTGTGCATAACGTTTGCATCGGCATCGATTTCAACGTGAACGGTTGCAAAATATCTATTTGCGCCGTAGGAGTGAATAACCAAATCGTGTATGCCCAAAACGCCCTCGTAGCTCTTGATTTTCTCGACAATTCCCGAAATAAATTCCTCGTCGGGCGCTTTGCCGATTAGCGTGCTTGATGACTCGATAACGAGCTTAACGCCCATAATTATTATGTAAATCGCAACCAAAATGCCGACAACGCCGTCAACGTTAAACGGCAAGGAAACGTATTTTGTAAGTATCATACCGACAACAACGGCGCTCGTTGCCAAAACGTCACCCAAGCTATCTATAAACGATGCCTTCAAGGTGTCAGAGCTTATATGTCTGCCAAGCTTGCGGTAAAAGAGCGCAATTAGAATTTTTATAATAATTGTACAAGCCATTATTATAATAAGAGAGATGCTATATTCTTCATTTGCATCATTTGCAATCAGCTTTTTTGCTGACGTAATAAGCATTTCAAAGCCGAGGAACGAAATAATCATCGCAATAAAGAGCGAGGAAAGATATTCCATTCTCGCGTGACCGTACGGGTGGTCCTTGTCGGCAGGCTTTCCGGAGATTGTGTAGCCGACTACGGTTAAGACGTTTGAGCCACAGTCGGAGAGGTTGTTAAGTGAGTCCGCAATTACTGAAATTGACATAGTAATTAAGCCAATAACGAGCTTTATAAGAAATAAAAGCAGGTTTGAAATAATACCTATAAAGCCCGCAAAGCGCCCAACTCTTATGCGGACCTCGGGCTTTTGCGGGCAATTATAATCTTTTATGATTTTATTTAACATAAATTTAGTTTTCTTCCTTTATCGCGATAATGTCTTTTGCATACGGCAAGGACATAATAAGGTCGCAAAGCGTGTGCCACTCGGCAAGCTTGTGCGCTTTTCTTGCGTAATAAATATTGATAAGCGTTTCGTAGTTCATAGTCACCGTGCGCATTTGGTTGTAGCTTGACGGAAGGAGCTGAATCATATCGTGCCAATACGACTTTTCCTTAGTTTCAATGAATTTTTGGCGTACCTCTTCCAAGTATTCAATTGTAATATCAAGCACCCTAAGAGCTCCGTCGCTCATTCTGTCGTGGCTAAAATCGCCGCGCTCGAATTTCTTTGCTTGAATTTTATGCATAGTTGAGGTAGAGTTTGCAACGGTTGCAACCTTATAGGTGTCAAATTCCTTCCACCAGTAAAGAGGTGCTGTGATGTCCATTGAAACGAAGATTTGACGAAGATATTTTCTGTGGTCAGAGCCTGCCTTTGCAAGCTTTTTAGCAAGAGATAGGTCGTTTTCGCCGAGAATATACTCGCCGTCCTCGTTATAGTAGCTATCCATTCTATCCCATGAATTCATCGGGTTTCTTGCGCCTCTTATTGCGTTTTCAAAATTCATAACGGAAACGCGCTCAATTTTAATCATAAAATCCTCCGTGAGCTTTCGCATTAGTTATTTATATAATAACATATTTATTGCTCGGTTGTCAATTGAAATCTATAAATCGACTGTATAAATTCGCTTACCGTGGCAAATAATAGCTTTGCAGTAAAATTGAAAGGAACACTAAAATGGAAGAAAACGAAAAGAAAAATCCGAGAGCCTTATACTTAACTCTCGCTATTGCACTCGCTATAATTTCGGTTGTAATTATTGCCGCAACGATCGCAAAAAGGAACGCCGATACACCGCCTATAAACAACGGCGGCGATATAAACGCAGGTGCAAATTCAGACACTCTCCCCGACTTTTCTATGCCGATAAGCGGAAATTTGGCTATTGATTACAGTGATAGCGTGCCAGTTTTTTCACAAACGATGAACGACTACCGCACTCACCTTGGAATTGATATTTCAAGCGAGCTTGGTACACCCGTTGCTTGCGTTGCCGACGGAGTTATTACAAACGTATGGAACGACCCGTTTATGGGTACTTCAATCTCCGTTGAGCATAACGGCGGTGCGATAAGCATCTACAAAAACCTCGACGAGGAAATCGCAGACGGAATTGTTATCGGCGCAAGCGTAAAGAAGGGGGATATTCTCGGCGCGGTTGGTGACACAGCTATGAATGAGCTTGCAGAGGAGCCGCACCTTCACTACGAAATGAAAATCAACGGCAAGCACGTTGACCCAAAGGAGCATTTGCCTATTCCAAAGCCAAACCCCGACGGACAGGGTCAGGGCAACGCGAATAACGGCAGCTCTGACGGCACAAACGGCAACAGTGGCGCGCAAAGCGGCGGAAATTCAAGCAACCAATCCCAAAGCGAAAGCAAGTGATAAAGCATTTGAATTTTCTCCTATAACATGCAAAAAGCGGACACAGGGTCCGCTTTTTTGTGTTTTTTATTTACGCTAAATGACAACTCATGCCCAGCGCATGCCTGTTGGCTTTGATTCCTTAATCATAACCCTATCAAGGAATTCAACTGCCTTTTTAAGGCCCTCGTCGATAGTCATCAAGCTATCCTCGTGCTCGATTGAAAGCACCTTGTCGTAGCCGCAAAGACGGAGATTTGAAACGAATGCTCTCCAAAATTCCTCGCCGTTGCCGTAGCCAACTGTACGGAAAATCCAAGAACGGTGAATTTCGTCACCATAGTGCTTTGTATCAAGAACACCGTTAACGGCGGTATTTGCTTTGTCAACCTTAGTGTCCTTTGCGTGAACGTGGTATATTGCGCCCTCTAATGCTCTGATTGCCATAACAGGGTCGATGCCTTGCCAGATTAAGTGTGATGGGTCAAGGTTAGCACCGATAACGTCGCCAACTGCCGCGCGGAGCTTTAAGAGAGTTTCAGGGTTGTAAACGCAGAAGCCCGGGTGCATTTCAAGCGCTATCTTCGTTACGCCGTGTGATTTTGCAAACGCGGTTGCTTCCTTCCAATAAGGGATCATAACGTCGTTCCATTGATAGTTTAACGTATCAAGGAAGTCATCAGGCCATGGGCAAGTAACCCAAGATGGCAATTTTGCATCAGGGTCTGAGCCGGGGCAGCCTGAGAACGTAATAATTGTGTCAATTCCGAGTTTTTCAGCCAAAAGAATTGTGTTTCTCATATCCTTATCAAAAGCTGCTGCGATTTCCTTGTTTGGATGCACGGGGTTACCGTGTGTTGCAAGAGCGCAGATTTCAACGTCGTACTTTTTGAAGGTAGCCTTGAATTCTTCAAGAGCCTTTTCGTCTGCAAGCAATTTTTCAGGGTCGCAGTGATCCTTTCCGGGATATCCGCCTGCACCGATCTCAACGGAGTGAACACCGAGAGATGAGATTATTTTAAGTGCCTCGTCAAGCGATTTTGAGCCGTAGAGGTTTGCTAAAACACTAAGCTTCATATTTTTCTCCTTTGCCACTTTGTGGCTTTTCTATATTTAAGTTTCGGGCAATTTTGAAAAATTGCCCGAATTTTTTTATTGTGGGGGATGGCGTCCTCGACATCCCGAATAGAGGAGGTTTTCCTCCCGTTTTAAGAAATTATATTAGTTGAAGTAGTAAGGCTTACCAGTCTTAGCTGACTCGTAAATACCCTCAAGGATTTGAGTTACGCAATATGCTTGCTCAGGAAGAACGGTTGGCTTTGTGCCGTTGATAACTGCCTTGATCCATTGTTGTGCTTCAACCGCGCCTGCGCTATATCCGCCTGCATCGTAGAATGCAACGCCCTTACCGTCGAGGTTAGGTCTTGTTTCGTACATTTGGTTGTGCTTAACACCGTTGATTTCCAAAACACCTTGGTCAACCATCTTAGCGCCTGCCTTTGTACCGCAGATTGTTGTGCAAGCCTCCTTGGTTTCTGTCATATTGATAGCCCAAGAGGATTCAAGAACTATTGTTGCACCGTTTTCCATAACGATAAAGCCGAATGCGCTATCCTCAACCGTAAATTCCTCAGGCTTCCACTGACCGAATACGTTAGCAGCTTCCTTTTGGTCGTTTAACTTGTGGTATGTAGTACCAACGCAATACTTTGGCTTATAGTTGTTCATTGTCCAAAGAGTTAAGTCAAGTGCGTGTGTTCCGATATCGATAAGTGGACCGCCGCCCTGCTCGTACTCGTTAATAAACACGCCCCACGTAGGAACTGCGCGGCGACGAAGTGCGGTTGCCTTTGCGTAGTAAATATCTCCGAAAACGCCTTCATCTGCTTCCTTCTTTAAGTAGATAGCGTCCTTTCTTTGTCTGTTTTGGTAGCCGATTGTGAGCATCTTGCCTGTACGGTTAGCTGCGTCAACCATCTTCTTTGCTTCCTCTGCGTTGATTGCCATTGGCTTTTCGCACATAACGTGCTTGCCTGCCTCAAGAGCGTCAACTGTGATAAAGCTGTGGCTTCTGTTAGGTGTGCAAACGTGAACAACGTCAATCGTTTCGTCCTTCAAAAGCTCCTTGTAGTCTGTGTAGGTCTTTGCACCCTCTGTGCCGTATTTCTTTGCAGCATCGATTGCTCTTTCTTCTACGATGTCACAGAAAGCAACCATTTCAGCTTCCTTAACGGTTTTGAGTGAAGGCATATGCTTGCCGTTTGCGATACCACCGCATCCGATGATACCAATTCTTACTTTCTTTTCCATAATTTATTCCTCCGAACAAATATATTATTATTAAATTGAGTATATCATAAAATATTCAATTTTTCAAGCATTTATCTATGTTTTTTTGGCATTTTTAACTAAATTTTTCCGTGGGAGGAAACAAGCACGCTTCCGCTCACGTTTATTATGCCGTAGGTGCCGCCCATACCGACTGAACCGGGGTTAAAAAGGTGTATTCTTTTTTCGCCTACATATTCCTGTGTGTCAATTGGCAAGTGCGTATGACCGAACAAAACCGCGTCAACCTCAAGCTCACGTGCGCGGTAAAGTAACGTGCCATAGCCGTATTTGACGTTATATTTATGACCGTGGGTGATAAGGACGCGCACGCCGCCAAGATCAAGGACGCACTCGTCACGCTCGCCACTTGACGAAAAGACGTCACAGTTTCCCTTAACACAGACGAAGGGCACGGTGGGAAATTTATTTCGTACGTAGTCAATATCCTTTAAGCCATCGCCTAAAAAAACGGCAAAGTCGCACACTCCCCCGTGTATTTTCAGTGCTTCTATTATATTTCCACTTTTACCGTGGGAGTCAGAAAAAACGAGAATTTTCAATTTCGGTACTCCTTTGCTTTGATTTTTCAAGCTTAATTTTTGTGTCAATCTACATTATTTATCATATCATATTAGTAGCGTTTTTGCAAAGATTTTTTAAGGAGATTTTTATGAAAATTGACAAAAGCACAATTGATAAGGTTCTAAAAATGAATGACGAGCAGCTATGGCGCGCAATTCAGTACGTGGCGAAAAAAAGCGGCAGCGAGGAGCTTTCTAAAATGCAGAAGCCGAGCGATATGACAAAAATCCGCACCACTCTTTCCTCTCTTACCGAGGACGAAATTGAAAGCGCGGTTAAAATGATGAAGGAGAGAAAAAATGAGCGAAAATAATCTTGCGGATATTATATCACAGCTATCAAGCAATAAAGACTTTATGGGTATGGTCGAAAAAGTTAAACAAAGCGGTGATTTCGAGGGTATTTTGAGCGAGGTTTCATCTCTTTTGGGCGTGGGCGGCGCACAGGACAAAGAAAGCAAGAGCGTTAGCGATGAGATAAACGTAGGAAAAAATGATAGCTCAGAGGATGCGCCACACGCACAGGCTTCACATGAAAAAGGTGAGGCAAGCGAGGAGGCAAGCCAAGGCAATTTAAGCTCCCTTCTTGGCGGAATTTTGCCGATTTTTGCAAGCAGTATTTCAAGCAGTGCCTCTCTTTTGGTTGCGTTGAAGCCGTATTTAAGCAAGAGGCGGTGCGAGCTTATCGATAATATAATTAAGCTTTCACATCTTGCAGGTGTAGTAAGCTTAGTAAAATAAAAGGAGCGAAATATGTTTACACGGTACAAGGGTACATCAGTGCCCGAAAATTACAGCGGCGTGCTTTTCCGCGATGCTTACGCACCGCCAACCGAGATGAAAACGCACAAGCCATCCCCATCATATACAAGCACAAAAACCTCGGTTTCACCCACGTTTAGAAGCGCACAGCTCCAAAGAAATTTAGAAAATAGCGGCGACAAGCGATTGCAAGGCGTAAGTGATGAAGAAAGCGGTTGGCGTTCAGACGAGAAAACGGGTTGGCACTCGGATGAGAAAATGGATTGGCACTCAAATTTGGAAGACGGTGACGGAGATAAGAAAGAGATAAGGGAGCAAGATGATGCGCTTTATCAAGATATCTTTGACGATTTTATAGAAAATGAAAGCCGACATAGCGAAAACGAAGTAAATTCAAGCAACGATGGCGATTTTGATGCAAGAATAGACAATGGGCAAGAAAGCGATACGAGAAAAAAAGCTCCCACACAGAGCTTCGGTGCGGAGCTAAACGAGGTATTTGAAAGGATTTTAAGGAGCATACAGAGTGAGGATTTTTTGCTCCTTGCGGTAATTTTTTTGCTATTGGGTGATGAAAAAAGTAAAGCCAAGGAGACTATTTTCCCCTTAGCTCTGCTTCTTTTATATTCATAGATATTATGTGTCGGCTTACTCTTCAAAATCCTCGTCCTCGTCATACTGACTCGGTGGGTTGAAGGCGTATAAAAGCTCGCTGAAAATTTGATTTTCCTCATCCTGCTTTGAATGAAGGCATGGTGCTTCTTGGGGTGCCTCCTTTATCAAATATTCAAATGCAACCTCATCACCGTTTGCAGTAGACGTGCATTTTATGTCCTCGGCGCTACAAAGCATACTGATATAAGCAAGCCTTGCTTCGAGCCTTGGTATTTTAACAATCGAAGATTTTCTTACTCCGTCGAGCGATTTCGTATTTATCTTCAATAAAAGACGAAGCTCCCTTCCCTTGCTTGATGATGAAAATTTCATAGGCGCTTGAAAATCTATATTATTGGTAGCGAAAATGCTTGCTG
>JBGVIN010000032.1:0-3388 GCA_045123255.1 Eubacteriales bacterium | reverse complement strand
GGACAGAATTAAGCTTTTGGTGGACAGAGTTGACCCAAATCTTATTATATTCACAGGCGACAACGTAATCGGCTCATCAAGTGAGGAAAAGCTGAGAAGAAATATCGATGCAATTGTTAGCTACATTGAAGAAAAGGAAATTCCTTGGTGCCACGTTTACGGAAATCACGACCACGAGGGCTCTCTTTCCAACGCTGAGCAGCAACCGATATTTGAATCGTACGAGTATTGCGTTTCAAAAGCAGGACCTGAAAATATTTCGGGCACAGGCAACTATGCACTCGGCGTTTATAACAAGGACGGCACACTTGGCTCTGTTGTTTATTGCTTAGATTCAGGTGCATACGCAAACGGCGGCTATGACTACATCAAACAAGACCAAATTGATTGGTACAAGCAAAGCTCGGAGCTTGTTGAAGCATATGCAGGAAAGCCGATACCTGCAATTATGGCGTTCCATATTCCTTTGATTGAAAACAACACCGCACACAATAACAGAGATAACAAGGAAATCGTTTATGAATATTCGGGCAACAAAAACGAAAACATTTGCGCTTCCGCTACCGATACCGAGCTTTTGGAAGTGATTTTCAAGCGCGGTGACGTCAAGGCAATCGTAACAGGACACGACCACGTAAACGACTATATGTACAACTATCTCGGTGTTAAGCTCGCGTCATCACCGAACGTAAGCGACTTAACATATTCAAGCGCAAGCGTTCAAGGCTCGCGCGTGTTTGATTTGAACGTTGAAACCTTAGACAATATCCCCACTTACGTCGAATACGTTATCGAAAGAATTGATCCCGATAATTACGGCACATTTTCGAGCAACACAACTCTCTTTGACGGAACCGAGGAGCTAAACGCCTCATTTAACGGCTACGACGAGGGCAACATGAACGGAACTGTTACAATTTCAAGGGTGAATGAAGCTATTGAGGTTGTACGAAGCACCGGCGGTAACTATGAAATTTATATAGACCTTAACAAAGACGGCTACGGCAAGCTTGGCGATAACAAATACCTTATCGTTTGGGTTGACTTTACAAACGTTGAATTCAGAAAGGCGTGCTTCGGCTTGCTTTCAAGCGACGGCAAGGGTTGCCCTTACAGAACCGACGACCACGATACTCCAACATCATTCTATTATCTCCCAGACGGAGCAAGCGAGTGGGTAACGCTTTCGCACGGTAAGGACGGTTGCTTTGGCACAGGTGACAGTGGCTCACAGGGAATGAACGGCAAAAAAGGCTATCTTGCACTTCCTATTGAATTTTTCAAGGAAGGCTCAAGGACAATGAATTCCGAAACGCTTGTTACAGGACTTTATATGTACGCCGACGTTAATAACGGCACAGGACAGCCATACTATCTTGATAACGTAATGCTCGTTACAGATTACAAAACGGCTGCTCTTCCTACAAAATAAAAACGCAAGCCTTGTTTTCGGCTTGTAGCTTTCGTAAAAACAGAAACGGCTTCCAAGCGGCAGCCGTGTCTGTTTTCTATTCATCTTGCTCAGTTTGCGAATTTTCCTTTAAGAAGGTGTCGTTTATTCTAATCCATACGTATCTTGAAAGACCCGAGTCCTTTGTTTCGGGAAATTTGCTTGCAACCTTATAATTGATTTTTGAGCATTCTTGGTGGAAGCCACCGCCGTTTATCATATCAGGATTGTATATTGCGTAGCTTTCGCCGTTTTCGTTGATTTTTGAAAGGTTGGTAATAAAGGTGTTTTGCGCCTTAATTAAATGTGTACTGTCGCCCGTTAATTCAAAATAGAGATAGTCGGCTTCGCCGCGCCAAATGCTCCACGCGTGTCCTGCACAAATTGCAGGGCCATCACCGTCACCCTCCCAGCCTGTTTCCCACCAACGCAGTGTTGAACGGTGCATACAGGCAAACGGTGCTTTTATAATCCAATTCTCGTGCAAATCAAGAATTTCCTTTGCTTTTTTAACGTACTTTTCGTCATACGATTGATTTTTAGCAAAATATAGAAGCGAAAGCGCGGTGCAGGAGATTGAGCCGTCCTCCATTTCATCCTCGGTTAACTCTGTTTTTGAGCCCTCGGTTGGGAAATTAAGACCGCGGTTATAGAGAAAGTTCGCTAATTTTGCGGCAGAATCATAGCAGAGCGCACAAAGCTCGGTATCTATGTCGCTCATATATCTGCCAACGTCAATGATAGGAATAATCGGGGCGCAAACGGTTGAATAATCCTCACGCGAGCCGTTTTCCCACTCAACCTCGATGCGTCCGTCATCCTTTTGATAGTTAGAAATCAGACACGTGGTCGCGCCTTTTAGATATTCAAGGTACTTTTCGTCCTTGAAATATTTATACGCGTCAAGCAAAATAGTAATACCTGCGCAAAGCTCCTGAACGCGTCTTGATTTATATACGTTGTAGGGTGCTTCGTCACCGTTAGGCACGTTTAGAATTGTGCGGTGAGGTATTGCACGGCTTATGTCCTGCTCGGTTATAACGTCAAGCAAAGAATTTATCTTGCTTTCATATGATGATATTTCTTCCTCGGTAAGCTTATCCTTGTATTTTTGTAGGAAGCGCAAGATAGCACTCGCCCAGCTTTGATGCTCGCAAAGGTTACCGTCGGTATGAGTTGCTATTAAATCAAGATCAACGGTGTCCATTGACTTTTTATAAAGAGAAACAAGAGAGTCATAGCCAAAAACAGACACAGGTGCGCCCCTTTTGTTGTTTTTAACGGGAATTAGTGTAACAAGTCCCTTATGCGATATTTTGTACCACTGACTAAACGGAATGGTTTTCTCCTCTCCGTTATAGATTTCGATAAGTGAGTCAGGCTTGCCGTACGGAATTAACTTAATTTCAGTACCAACCGCGCCACCGCTAAGCTCATAGTCAAGAAACGGCACCTCGTATAGCTCGCTAAGTGCTTTTAGGCAGCTATCAAAGGTAGTGACGGGTAAAATTGCAAATTTTAAGTAATTTTCATTTCTTGCTTGACCGTATGCTTTATCAAAATTAGCAAGAAGCTTCAAATTTATGAAATAATGTCCCCATGAATAGGATGAATAGTCCATTTTCCAGCCGTTTGCGGGGGAAAGAACTGCAATTACTATATTTTTGCCGCTTGGCTTTGTTAGGTAAAAATATTTAATATCGCTACCCTCGTATGTATATGGAGTATTAAAAAGGAATTGATTTTCGTAGCCGCCGCCTTCTCTTTTGCCCATAAAATTAAGGGGTAGATTTATGCCGTACTCTGAAAAATCGTCCTTTTCGGTTTTCAGCTCCAAAATAAGTCCCTTTTTGTACTTTTCTGCGCTAATTGTCGTTTTTGTTTTGGTTGCTTTTCCCGTTTCAAAAACATCCTTGGGGTAGTTAAACGGTGTGCAGA
>JBGVIN010000031.1:0-8468 GCA_045123255.1 Eubacteriales bacterium | reverse complement strand
CAAAAGAAGCATAGCGGTAAGTGGCACGCACGGAAAAAGCACAACTACCTCTTACCTTGCAAAAATTTTCGACTACGCAGGAAAAAATCCAACCGTTTTTTGCGGTGCTTCAATGAGGGACTACCTATCAAGCTCGATATTTGGCGGAAAAGAGCTTGCAATCCTCGAGGCGTGCGAGTATATGGACTCGTTTCTTTGCTTTTCTCCAACCGTTGGATGTATTTTGAACGTAGAATATGACCACCCTGATTATTTCGAGAGCGAAAGCGCGCTCCTTAACTCCTTTTCCCGTTTTATTATGGGGTGCGAGCAAGTCGTTGTTAATATCGACTGTCCAAACGTAAAAAAGCTGATCGAGAGCCGAAATCATCCACGTGTGACATCTTTTTCGCTAAAAGACCCGACTGCTGACTACTTTTGTGAAGTGAGAAGCAGCTCATTTGCTTGCTATCACAAGGGGAAAATGATTTTTGAGGCAGCCTTAAAATCACGCGGAGCTCATTTTATTTATGATGCTATGTGCGCGGCGGTATGTGCATTACTCGAAGGAGTTTCACCCTCCACGGTATCATGTGCGCTAAACGATGCGTCAGGGGTGTCACGCCGTCTTGAATATATCAAGAAAACAGACACAGGGGCGCATATTTTTGAGGACTATGCACATCATCCGACGGAAATTAAATCAACACTAAGCGCGCTTGGCGAAATGGGCTACAAGAAAATTTGCTGTGTATTTCAGCCACACACTTTTTCACGCACAAAGCACGTTTTTTGCGACACAGGGTCGCCTTTTTTGGGTGCTGACAGTGTTTATATTTTGCCAACCTATGAAGCACGCGAGGAATACGACCCCGAAGGTGACGCAGAAGCACTTGCCAAAAAATACGGTGCAACCTTTGCCCCATCTCTTTCTGCCCTTTGCAACGAATTAAAGGACACACACTTCGACTGTATCGTTTTTATGGGCGCAGGGGATATAACCCACTTCAAAAAATATTTCTAATCACCTTTACTTTTTTGCTTATATATGTTATAATATAATACTCAGTTGAAAATCAACGCATAGCGTTGTATGTAATCACGGCTTACCGTGCATGGAATCAAGCTTTAGCTTGTTTGGAATCCGCGCAAGCGGTATAGAATCAACGCAAAGCGTTGTATAGAAAGGTGTTTATGGAACAATATTCTTCCTTAGCGGAATTTTACGATAGCTTGAATTTCGGTTGTGACTACGACTCTCTTGCCGATTTTCTTTCAAGCGTGATAAGAGAAAATGAGCGAGAAAAGAGCTCGCTTGTGCTTGACCTTGCCTGCGGTACGGGTAAGCTCACCTTTAAGCTGCGTGAGCGCGGCTATGATATGACAGGCGTTGATATGAGCGAAAATATGCTTGCATCGGCGCAGGAATACGCATATAACAACGGAATTAACGACGTTTTGCTCCTTTGTCAGGATATGCGAGAATTCGAGCTTTACGGCACGGTTGATGCGTGCGTTTGCACCCTTGACAGTATAAATTACTTAACTAAGGCAGAGGACGTAAAAAAGTGCTTTTCACTCGTCCACAACTACCTTATCCCCGAGGGAGTGTTTGTTTTTGATATAAATACGCCGTACCGTTTCCGTGAAATTTACGCCAAAAACGATTTCGTTTTGGAAAATGACGGTGCGCTTTTAGCTTGGCAAAACTCCTACAACGAGAAAACGGGAATTTGCAAATTCTACCTCTCTATTTTTTGCGAGGGCGAGGACGGCAGGTATGACAGATACGACGAAACGCAAACGGAAAAATGCTACTCGAGAAGGAAAATTGAAGCGTTGCTACGCGAAACAGGCTTCGAGCTGATTTCGGTTTACGGCGGCACGGACAAAAAGGAAGCAAGCGATACCGACGAAAAGTGGTATTTCGTTGCAAGATGCAAAAAATAATAATATTAGCGCACACCTGTGCGAAAAATAATGATTAAAAGCACGAAGTGCAAAAGGAGAAAATATGTCTAAAATTTTACGCGCTATGACAAGAGACGGAAGCGCACGCGCATACGTAATCAATTCAACCGATATTGTAAACACAGGAATTAAATATCATAGGACCGCACCGACCGCAACTGCGCTTTTCGGCAGACTTTTAACAGCCGCCTCCGTTATGGGAACTATGCTACCCGAGGACGGCTGCTCGTTAACCGTTGCTATACGCGGTCAAGGCTTAGCAGGCACAACGCTATGCACCGCCGACTATTGGGGCAACGTAAAGGGCTATATTCAGAACCCGCAGGCAGATGCGCCGCTTAAATCAAACGGCAAGCTCGACGTTTCAGGTATTGTTGGCGGCGGTATTCTCTCCGTTTCCAAGGACACGCACGAGGAGCTTCCCTTTAACGGAAACATTGAGCTTGTTTCAGGCGAGGTTGCCGAGGATATTGCTCAGTATTATGCGCTTAGTGAGCAAACGCCAACGCTTTGCGCCCTCGGCGTTTTGGTTGACACAGACTACTCCTGCCGTTCAGCAGGCGGTGTTTTCATTCAGCTCCTTCCGTTTGCGGACGAGGAGGTTATTTCTCAGCTTGAAAAGAATGCTCCGCTTCTTAATAACGTTTCCGCTATGTTTGACAAGGGAATGACTAACGAGGAAATTTTGAAGGTAGCTTTAACAAATATTGAATATGATATCTTTGACGAGCTTGACGTTTCATATAAGTGCGACTGTGAAAGGGCGCGCACTGAAAAGGCGCTTATCTCGGTTGGCAAGGACGAGGCGTACAAAATCCTTGACGAGCAAAAGGAAAAGGGCTTTGACTATTTGGAGCTTTCCTGCCATTTCTGTGATAAAACCTATAAGTTTAATAAGAACGATATAGACAAGTTGTTTGATAGAACAAACAAATAAATTGTCCTGTGGACATGAATTGCCCTTCGGGCGTGAATTGAAAACATTGTTTTCATAAATTGACACTTCGTGTCATTAATTGCGTGAGCGCATTACTCGGGAAAGGAGACGGTATGAACGAATTTATCTTAAAAAGCCCACATCAGCCAACGGGCGACCAGCCAAGCGCGATAAAGACCTTAACTGACGGTATTTTGCGCGGCGAGAAAATGCAAACTCTTTTGGGCGTAACAGGCTCGGGCAAGACGTTTACAATGGCAAACGTAATAAAAAACGTCAACCGTCCGACTATTATTTTAGAGCCGAACAAGACGCTTGCCGCACAGGTTTGCTCCGAAATGCGCGAGCTTTTCCCCGACTCCGCCGTTGAATATTTCGTTTCATACTACGACTACTATCAGCCCGAGGCTTACATCCCCGGAAAGGATATGTACATTGAAAAGGACGCCCTTGTTAACGACGAGATAGATAAGCTGCGCCACAGTGCGACAAGCTCACTTTTTGAACGCCGTGACGTGATTATCGTTGCATCGGTTTCCTGCATTTACTCCCTCGGTGACCCAAACGAATACCACAATATGCTAATAGATTTACGCCAAGGAATGGAGCTTTCACGCGATGATTTGGTAAGAAAGCTCGTTTCCCTTTCGTATGAGCGAAATGACGTAAATTTTGTGCGTAATAAGTTCAGAATACGCGGGGACGTGGTTGAAATCTTCCCTTCCTCGTCATCCGATAAGGCAATTCGCGTTGACTTTTTCGGTGACGAAATCGACGCAATTTGTGAAATCAACACATTGACGGGTGAGATTTTGCGCCATCTTTCCTACACCGCAATTTTCCCTGCAAACCACTACGTCGTTTCAAACGAAAAGCGCGAGGCGGCACTAAAAGAAATACACGACGAAATGGTCGAGCGTGTTGAATTTTTCAAGTCACAAAACAAGCTTCTTGAGGCGCAAAGAATTGAGGAGCGCACGAAATACGATATTGAAATGCTTCGCGAAATTGGCTTCTGCTCGGGCGTTGAAAACTATTCACGTATTCTTTCGGGTCGCGCACCCGGCTCAACGCCGTACACGTTGCTTGACTATTTTCCAGATGACTATATTATGTTCATTGACGAGAGCCACGTGTCAGTTCCGCAAATTCGCGGAATGAGCGGCGGCGACCTTGCAAGAAAGAAAAACCTCGTCGAGTTCGGCTTCCGTTTACCGTCGGCTTACGACAACCGTCCTCTTTACTTTGAGGAATTTTTATCAAAGCTAAATCAAACAGTCTTTGTATCGGCTACCCCTGCCGAGTTTGAAAAAAAGAACTCCACCGTGGTTGCCGAGCAGCTCATCCGTCCGACAGGTTTGGTTGACCCAGTGGTTGAAATTCGCCCCATTGCTGCTCAAGTTGACGACTCAATGGGTGAAATCAAGCTTCGTGCCGAAAAGGGCGAAAGGGTGCTTGTCACCACCTTGACAACCAAGATGGCAGAGGACTTAACCGACTACTTAAACGAAAACGGATTAAAAGCGAAATATATTCACCACAACGTAGATACCATTGAGCGTATGGAGATAATACGCAGTCTGCGCCTTGGAGAGTTTGACGTGCTTGTCGGCATTAACCTGCTTCGCGAGGGTCTTGACATTCCCGAGGTATCACTCGTTTTGATTTTAGATGCGGACAAGGAGGGTCTTTTCCGTTCGGAAACCTCGCTTATTCAGACTATCGGCCGTGCGGCAAGAAACGCAAGCGGTAAGGTTATTATGTATGCGGATACGGTGACGCGCTCAATGAAAAGCGCAATCGACGAAACCGAGCGCCGCCGCCACGTCCAAACCGAATATAACAAATCACACGGAATTGTGCCAAAGACCATTATTAAGGGCGTGCACGACGTAATTGACCTTGGCAAAAAATCAGACAAAAAAGCGGGCGCAAAGATGAGCGCGCACGATAAGGAAAAGCTAATTGCCGAGCTTACTAAGGAAATGCGCTCCGCGTCAGCAAAGCTGGAATTTGAGAAAGCGGCGTATTTGAGAGATAGAATAAAGGAGCTTAAAATTACCAAGAAGTAAGATTAGGTTTTACACCTCATCCACCGCGTTTATTTTGTTTCACCGCCTTTGAAGCTTTCATAGCGCGGTCCCCCTTTCCTTGCAGGACAGCAACCCTTTCGTCGCTTTGCGACATTTCCCCTCGTAGGGGAATCACCCACTGGGGAAGGCTGTGGAAAAAGCGGCGTACCTACGCGACCGTATTAAGGAATTAAAAATTACCAAGAAATAGCAACCAAAGGAAAACAAATGAAAGATAAAATTGAAATTAAGGGCGCACGCGTCCACAATCTAAAAAATATAGACGTTACGGTGCCACGTGACAAGCTCGTTATTTTGACGGGACTTTCTGGCTCGGGCAAAAGCTCGCTTGCGTTTGACACTATATACGCCGAGGGTCACAGGCGCTTCGTTGAGTCACTCTCCTCATATGCAAGACAATTCCTCGGTCAGCTTGACAAGCCCGATATCGACTCGGTCGAGGGACTTTCTCCCGCTATATCGATAGACCAAAAAACTACGTCTAAAAACCCACGCTCGACGGTTGGCACGGTAACGGAGATTTACGACTATCTCCGTTTGCTCTTTGCGCGCCTCGGCACGGTTTACTGCCCTGAATGTGGCAAGGAAATCAAGCAGCAGAGCGTTGACCAAATCATTGACCAAATATTAACTATTGAAAACGGAGAACGCTTTATGGTGCTTTCTCCCATTGTGCGCGGCAAAAAGGGCAGACACGAAAAGGTTATTGCCGATGCGCGCCGCGGTGGCTACGCTCGACTTCGCGTTGACGGCGTAATATACGACCTTAGCGAGGATATCGAGCTTGAGCTAACCAAAAAGCACGATATTGACATCGTTATTGACCGTCTTGTTATGAAGGACGGTATTCGCTCACGCCTTTCAGACTCTGTTGAGAGCGCATTGCGCGCAAGCGAGGGCAGGGTTAACGTTTTGACCTCTCCACGCGAGGGCGAGGGCACAATGTACGAATTTTCAACGAGCTATGCCTGTCCTGAGCATGGAATTAGCTTTGGCGAGCTTGAGCCACGCTCGTTTTCATTCAACAACCCATTCGGCGCTTGCCCACACTGCCTTGGAATTGGCGAAATGAGAAATATTTCACCCGATAAAATCATCCCCGACAAAAATCTCTCCCTTTCTGAGGGTGCAGTGCAGGTAAACGGCTTCAAAACCATAGACGAGGAAAGCTGGACTTGGCCGCTCTTTTCTGCCGTATGTAAGCATATCGGTGCATCGCTTGACACACCTATAAAGGATTTCACGCCCGAACAGCTTCACGCGATTTTGTACGGCACGGGCGACGAATACTACACAATAGACCGCTATTTTGCAAAGCAACACAGACGCCAAACCGTAAAATTCGAGGGAATTATCAAAACCATTGAAAGCCGTATGGCAATGATGGGCAACGAGTATTACGAGCAGTTTATCGAGGAAACGCCCTGCCCTGTGTGCGGCGGCGCACGCTTAAACAAGCTCTCGCTTTCCGTTAAAATAGGCGGTAAAAACATTGACGAGGTATGCCGTATGTCAATCGGCACGTCGCTTAAATTCTTTGAAAATCTCAGCTTCGAGGGTGGACAGGCAGATATTGCGCGCGATATATTAAAGGAAATCCGTGCGCGACTTGGCTTCCTTAAAAGCGTTGGTCTTGAATATCTTACGCTTGCAAGAAAGAGTGCTTCCCTTTCAGGCGGCGAGGCACAAAGAATTCGTTTGGCAACACAAATAGGCTCGTCGTTGGTTGGCGTTTTGTATATTCTTGACGAGCCGTCGATAGGGCTTCACCAACGCGACAACTCTAAGCTGATTGCAACCCTGAAGAAGCTGCGCGACGTTGGAAACAGCGTAATAGTCGTTGAGCATGACGAGGAAACGATGCTTGAGTCTGACTATATTATCGATATTGGTCCTGGCGCAGGCGTTCACGGTGGCACGGTTGTTGCCTCAGGCACGCCCGAGGAGATAATGAAGGATGAAAAATCGATAACAGGCGCGTATTTGAGCGGTAGAAAATCAATTGAAATACCGAAATCAAGGCGCAAGGGTAACGGCACGAGCCTTAAAATTATCGGCGCGCAGGAAAACAACTTAAAAAATATTGACGTGGAAATTCCGCTTGGCTGCTTTGTGGCGGTAACGGGCGTTTCGGGCTCGGGAAAATCCTCGCTTATTAACCGAATTCTTTTGCAAAATCTTGCAAGAGTATTAAACCGCGCCATAACCTACCCGGGCAAATGCGAGCGCATTGAGGGATACGAAAATCTTGACAAGGTAATAGCAATTGACCAGTCCCCGATTGGCAGAACTCCGCGCTCAAATCCAGCCACGTATACGGGTCTTTTTACCGAAATACGTGATTTATTTGCAAAAACGCCCGATGCAAAAATGCGTTCATACGGTCCGGGTCGCTTCTCCTTCAACGTGAAGGGCGGCAGGTGTGAAGCTTGCGAGGGTGACGGTGTTAAAAAGATTGAAATGCACTTTTTGCCCGACGTTTACGTCAAGTGCGACGTGTGCAAGGGAAAGAGATACAACAAGGACACCTTAGAGGTAAAATTCAAGGGCAAAAATATAAACGACGTGCTTGAAATGACGGCTGAGGAGGGAGTTACCTTCTTTTCGGAAATTCCGTCAATTTCAAAGAAGCTGCAAACGATGTGCGACGTCGGTCTTGGCTACGTTAAAATAGGTCAGTCCTCGACCACGCTTTCAGGCGGTGAGGCGCAAAGAGTTAAGCTTGCTACTGAGCTTGCAAAGCGCTCAACGGGCAAGACAGTTTATATTCTCGACGAGCCGACAACAGGACTTCACACCGACGACGTAAAGAAGCTGATTTACGTGCTTCAACGCTTAGTAGATGCAGGAAACAGTATCATAGTTATCGAGCATAACCTTGATATAATAAAGACTGCGGACTATATAATCGACCTCGGCCCTGAGGGCGGTGACGGCGGCGGAACGGTGGTTGCCAAGGGTACACCCGAGGAGGTTGCAAAATGCGAAAAATCTCATACGGGCAAATACCTCAAAAAAATCTTTGATTCAAAAAAATAGATTAAAGGAGCAGGTGAAATTTCACTTGCTCTTTTTAATTTTCCCTTGCGCGCTCCCTTTGGCATCTTTCGAGGTATTCATTTGAGCGCCTTAACGATGTCTGAAAAAACTCGTCCGCATCAAAGCTTGACGCTTCGTCACTTTGGTCCTTGTACCACGATAAAAGCGTCGCATAGTGCGACTTATACTTATCGCCCTTAGATGCTAAATATAGGCTCAAATCCTCTATATATTTCATATGGCTACGCGGAAATTTTTCCCGAAAGCTCTCAAATTCCTCGCCTGTGAGCTTAACGTTTTGAAATGAACCGTATATTTCTTTCTTATTATTCTTCTTAATACTCTTAGAATTACTTTCCTTTAAGCTTTTCTCTTTTGCTTCTTTTCTCTTTTCGTCTTTCCTTTCAGGCAATTCGTCCCAATCTTGTCCCAAATCTTGGCTCGTTTGT
>JBGVIN010000030.1:0-3872 GCA_045123255.1 Eubacteriales bacterium | reverse complement strand
AATCCGCTATTTCCCTATCCTCACGACGTTATAATCAGACTCTTTAAGCTTATTTTCGAGCCAAGCTTTTATTTATCTACCGTATTTTCACTTTTAAGAATAATTGTTGCGACGGCGGTGGCAACCTTGCTCGGCGTTCTATGTGCCGTTATATGCTCCAAAATTGATTTTCTTAATTTTTTAATAAAGCCGCTTCTTGCAACCGTAAAATCAGTTCCCGTAACGGTTTTCGTCTTTATTCTTTACCTGCTTATCTTTGATTTAACATCAGTGGTTATCACGGTTTTAATGGTGTTTCCTATTGTTTTTGCAAACGTATATACAGGAATTAAAAATATAGACAAAGATCTTTTAGAGGTGTGTCAGGCATATAAAATACCAAGGAAAAAACGCATAAAATCACTTTATTTACCTACTGTTATGCCATATTTTGTTTCTGCATTAACAAGCGCCGTTGGCCTTGCCTGGAAGGCAGGGATTGCGGCTGAGGCGCTCTGCCCACCTGAAAACTCAATGGGACTTCATATCGCCTTAGCAAAGCAGAATATCGACAACGAGGAGCTATTTGCTTGGGCATTAACGCTTATTCTTATCAATCTTGTTTTTGAATTTGTTATTAAAAAGCTTATCAAGGTAATATTCAAGCGCTATTTGCCAAACGAGGTGCGAAATGAAACTAAATAATTTAACTAAACGATTTGGCTCAAAGGTGATTTTTGATAATTTTTCAATAGAATTCCCGGATAATAAAATAAGTTATATTTTAGGTGAAAGCGGCGTCGGCAAGACAACACTTTTAAGGATAATTTCAGGACTTGATAAAGCATACAAGGGAGAAATAATTCCGCAAATTTCCAAAATATCTTGCGTTTTTCAAGAGCCAAGGCTCTTTCCTAATTTAACAGTTCGTGAAAATATTGAAATTACCACTCAAAATTCTCCTTACAAGGTTGATGACATTCTTGAAATGCTTGAATTAAGTGAGGAAGCGGAAGCGCTGCCAGCTTCTCTTTCAGGCGGAATGAAAATGCGTATTGCACTTGCACGTGCGCTATATTACGACGGAGATATATTTTTAATGGATGAGCCGTTTGCAGCGTTGAACGACGAATTAAAGGAGCGAATTTTACCTAAAATATTTAAGTGCTTAAAATGTAAAACGGTTATAATCGTTTCGCACAACGTTGAGGAAGCAAATAAATTTTCCGACAATATTATAAATCTTGATTTAATTCCAAGGGCTTAAATTCCTCTCTCCTATTTATTATTGAATTTAAGTCCAATAAAAGAACGACCAAAGCGTTAGCTTATGGTCGTTCTTTCTTTAATTACCGCATCCGCAACGCGGCTCTTTTGATGGCTTATTTACAGGCACTGAGCAGCCGCAGGTGTTTATAATCGGTGGTGAAAACTCATTTACCGGGAAGCTCATCGCTCTAAACAGTGTGCATGGGTCATCCTCAGAAGCTGTGATGCATTCCTTTTCGGGAATATTATATTCAAGTGCGGAAACAAGAATTTGTGCAGGGCGTTCGATCTTTATAACTGAGAAAAATCCGAGAGAAACAACAAGCGCCTTGTTTTCTCTTTCGCAAAGAGGACCGCTAACGCATCCCAAAACGTTTTCGGGAATATCGTCGATACAGCAACAGCAGGAGCAGCTAAAGCGCTTGGGCTCAACTACCTTTACGCCGAGCACGATAGGATCAACCGCTTCCAATACCGCAATCGGTTGTGACTGTGAATTGCTTGTTTCACAATGCTTCTTACAAAAGCCACTATCGCCAAATTCGCTTTTGAATACGTTTACGTTGCCCTCGCTACCGAAAAGAATTACCTTCTTATCAACAACGGCTATACCGTCAATTTCTTGAACGTTACCCGGACATACGCAGGCTTCAAATGTGAGCTTGACGTAAATACGAATATTTAACTGATAAAAGCCTCTGTTGAACGGCACGTCGTTAATATCAATGTAAGCACAAGAAATTTTTGCGCTTTTTGCTCGAATAACCGATGTGCGCTCGATTATTTCCTCTCCGAAATCCGTGAGATATACCTTGACGTTTTCAAAGCAATCCTTATCTCTGCACGAATCAAGCACACGATAAGTATCAATGCAAATGTTCTCGCGAGACTGCGAGCCTTGGCAATTTCTATTATCAAGCATAAATAAATAAATACCTCCTATAAAATTTGACAGACGAAAAATTCGTCTTCCCTATTATCATATGCTGAATAATCAGAATTGTCATATTTTGTAGGATAACAAAAACGGGAATTCGGATAATTTTCCGAATTCCCTAAATATTCAATTTTAATTTATCGAAATCTATATAAACCGCTAAGAAAACTCACTTATGTCTTAGTCGAACGCGTAATTTTCAAATAAAACATATCAGCCATTGGTTTTTACCTCATAATTAAGATTTCTGTTTATCTTATATATAATCAGCACATTGGTCTATCCTCTCTTTATCTAAATTTCAAGAATATGAAATTCAAACATAGAATATCACCTGCTTGTTCGATATGAATTTACAATTTTGTATAGCAGCGGTAAATAATTCAAGTCAAATCTTTATCGGCCACAAATTTGCCCATTCGTTATATAAACTCTGCCTATTTTAACTTAAAAATTTACCCACTGGGTTTCGCTTGCTTCATCTTGGTACATTGGCGTTGCCCTCCGTTTCATAGGTTAATTTTTTGTTGCATAGCAGACTATCAATCAAAATTAAAGATATTTTTTGATGTTTTCAGTCGCGTTTTCCTCTGGCATAGAAAGTGTCATAACCAAATTAACATCATTCTTTGCCGCGAGCTCCTCTGCCTCTACAACAAACTTATCGAAAGCTTCAAGGTCTCTTGCGCAAATTCTAAACGTTGCGTCAATAAAGAGATCCGTGATATCGTGGTTGCTTGCCATAAGTCCCGCAATAAATCCATAGAGTGATTGAGCGTCACTAATCATATACTCATCTGCATCGATAAGACGGCACTTGTGACTAAGTGTAAGTCTTAAGTTATCTCCCTTTTCGATACAAACAACTGAACCCTTTGAACTGTCAAGTGCGGAATTAATCATTTCGATCAGTGTCTTTGTTTTACCTGTGCCTTTAACACCAATTATAATTTTAATCATGCTATTGTCCTCCACAATATCTAACTTTCTTTGTACTTTAATTATACACTATGATTTAATAAAAATCAATAGGTTTTTGTAGAAAATATCTAAATTTTTCAAGTTTTTTCGACTTTTTTTGCTAATAATAGATAAAAGAGGGCGCATTTCGCCCTCTTTTAATTAGTTAAGTCTTTTATCAAGCTCAGCCTTCAAGTCCTCGTATCCGTCCTTGCCAAGCAAAGCGAACATATTCTTCTTATAGCTTTCAACACCTGGTTGGTCAAATGGGTTAACGCCGAGTGTGTAGCCTGAAACTGCACAAGCATATTCAAAGAAGTAAACAAGGTAACCGAAGGTATATGCGCTTCTGTCCTCAATTTCAATAACCGTGTTTGGCACGTTACCGTCGCTATGAGCAAGAAGTGTGCCGAGCATAGCCTTGTGATTTACGAAATCAAGGTCCTTGCCCGAAAGGAAGTTAAGCTTATCAACGTTATCAGGATCAAACGGAATTAAAAGTTCATCGTTTGCCTTTTTAATGTCAATAACCGTTTCAAACATAATTCTTGAACCGTCTTGAATGAACTGACCGAGTGAGTGAAGGTCTGTTGAGAAAACAACTGAGCTTGGGTAAATGCCCTTGCCGTCCTTGCCCTCGCTCTCGCCAAAGAGCTGCTTCCACCATTCGCAAAGCATCTGTGTTGCAGGCTCGTAGGTTGAAAGAATTTCAACGCTCTTACCCTGA
>JBGVIN010000029.1:0-7201 GCA_045123255.1 Eubacteriales bacterium | reverse complement strand
ATAGTATTTTGTATTTTCATTAAGAAGCTTTTCCGGCACAATCGGCTTTACAACATATTCTATAAGGTCCTTTTCAATTGTAGGAATATCAACATCGGGTGAGTGCTGTGTTGAAATAACGATTGTATCAACGCTTGCAGGCTTTCCGTCAATGTACTCGATTGTTACCTGTGTCTTTCCGTCAGGACGGAGGTATGAAAGAAGTCCGCTCTTTCTAACCTCTGTCAAGCGCATAGCAAGCTTGTGTGCAAGTGAAATAGGAAGCGGCATAAGCTCGGGTGTTTCATTACAGGCATAACCAAACATAAGTCCTTGGTCGCCTGCACCGTGGTCGTTCTCCGCCTCGCCTGCCTTTGCCTCCTGCGAGTTGTCAACGCCGAGTGCAATATCGGCTGACTGCTCGTGAATTGAGGTAACAACCGCGCAGGTTTCGCTATCAAAGCCGTATTTTGCTCTGTCATAGCCGATTTCACGTACGGTTTGACGAACAACCGCAGGAATGTCAACGTATGCATTCGTGGTGATTTCACCCATTACGGTAACGATACCCGTTGTAACGAAGGTTTCGCAAGCAACGCGTGAATTTGGGTCCTGACGAAGCATTTCATCAAGAATTGCGTCTGAAATTTGGTCGCAGATTTTATCGGGATGTCCCTCTGTTACTGATTCTGATGTAAAAAACTTTCTCATAATTACTCCTTATGTATTGTAAAACTGATTATTTATAAATTTGTAACTCTTATCATTTAACATAAGAAAAGCCCGCGGCACTCCGCGGGCTGATACTCAAAATAAGTCTCATCTCACGGAATTGGCACCTTGTCACGCGCGATAGGTTGCCGTAACTTCACAGGGCCTGTCCCTCCGTTACTCTTGATAAGAATTTTAGCGAAATCAAGTATAGCATATGTTTATAAATAATGCAATACCTTTTTATTAAATTTTTTAATTTTTTTCAAGGGAATTTTTTTCCATCTCCTGCTTGCTTGAAAGCCTTGTAAACATAAAGGACAAAACAAACGCGCAAAGGAGCAAGCAAATGCCGAGGAAAAGCTCGATAAACAGCTCGGGGAACTCCCAAAGCTTATATATATCGACACAGTCCTTTCCCATAAAGACGGACACCACCGAGCCAAGTGAAATACCTGTAATAAGGAAGAAAAACGGTACTCTGAATTTATTTAAGATTGCCTCAACTGCCTTTGAGAAGGTGAAAACACCGACAAGGAAGCCGCATCCCATTGTGAAGTAAACGAGGAAAATCTTAAAATCGGAAAGCATTTCGCTTCCAAGGTTGCCAATTAGCGCCTTGTAGTAGCCGAAAACCATCATCAAAACAGTTGCACTAAGTCCCGGCATAAGCTGAGTTATCGAAATCAGCGCGCCCAAGATAAAGAAAAATACGTAGTGCCCAAAATTCAAGCCGCTTAGTGTGTTGCTATCTCCTGAGAAAATGAGGGAAAGCGCGGAAAAAACGATGGGTGTAATAAAGCCGAGTATCGTCAGGATTGACCTTTTTGCGTTAACCTTTTGCCCCTTTATTTCCTTGAAAATAACGGGATAAGTTCCTATCATAAGTCCAAGGAAGAAGCAAATTGTCATAAACGGCAGATATTCAAGAAGCAGCTTAACCGCTAAAACGCCCGAGAAAAAGCCAACGCCGATGCCGACTAAAACAGGCAATGCGAAAAGAAAGCATTTCTTAAACTCCTTGAACATATGTGAAAACGCGTACATTCCCTTATCGTAAACCTTCATGGTAATTGCCATTGTCGAGCCGCTAATGCCAGGCACGATAACGGAAAGCCCGATGAAAACACCGACAAATATATTTATAAGAACCTCTTTTGGGCTCTTGTATTTAAGTTCCATCTTTAATCCTTTTTAATGTAAGTATTTGCAAGGGAATAAAATACCTTAACAAACTCGGCAAGCTCGCCTGCCTTACTCTCGTCAAGGTAAAGCGCGGAATATTTTTTAATCCAATCCTCAATGTCGGCAAAAATAACGCCAAGGCGCTCACCCGTAATTCGTGAAAACAGCATAGAAATCATATACTGTGTGCCCTCGGCAACTATTGCGAGTGCTTCTCTTGCGTCCTCGTTTTCCCATTTTGTGCCTTGGAGATAAGGAATTATGTCCTCAAGCTCGTAAAACGCTTCCTCAAGCATATCGGCTGTTGGCGTGTTCCAAGCTCTCATAACCTCTTGCTTAAAAATTCTGTTTGAATAGTCACAAACGAGGTCGTACCAATAAGTTACTCTGTGTGCCTTGTCAATTGTTTTTACAAAATCGGCGCCACCCTCATATCCGTAGTAATGAAGGTCAATTGCTTTATCAAAGCTTTCCGTGTCCGCACTCTCGTTCCAAGCTTTTTGGCAGCCGAAGATTGTGCCGTACATACAAGCCTCAATAGGCACGATATGACCGTAGTCACCCCAGCAGGTGTTGAGAAGACCCTTTGCGCCTACCTCCTTGCCGTATTTTGCCATCTTTGAAATATTCGGCACGGACTCCTTAATTCTTTCGCAAAGCGTTGTCCAACCGCTAACACCCGGGCAAACGAACTGTGTCTTTTTTGCGTTTGCAAGATTGTAAATCTTGTCGGGCTTTACATTCGGGCTGTATCCCCAGTTAAGGAAGATAATATCATCGCCAAGTGGGTCTATATGCTCAATAACGTCGCCCCACATCATAGGAGTTTTACCCTTGCCTCTTACGTACTCAACGATTTGCTTAACAAATTCCGTATATAAAACGGCAGGGTCCTTGCCTGCATTTTTGCCCTTACCGAGGTCAAAGGTTTCGTCACAGCAAATATTGAAGTATTTGCTTGTAAAGCATACCATATATTGGTCAATCAAGCTCTTTATAAGCTCGATACTCTCTGGGTCGCTCGGGTTAATTGTATGGTGCGCCATTCTTCTTTGCCAGAAGTGCGTTTTATGCACGTCATTTGTAAGCTCGCAAAGGTGCTTATACTTCTCCGTTTCTAAAAGCTCGTAAAGATGGCCGAAGCAAGAAAGCGACGGGGTAAAATCGATAAAGTTTTCGTAGCAGTATGCATCGATTTCCTTAAGCTCATCGGGAGTTATATAGCCTGTGCGCTGATAAATTCCGTCATACTCCTTGAATGGGAAAACGTGCTCAACGTAAAGCTGAAGCATATTCGTTTTGTAGTAAGCGAGATTGTCAATAAGCTCCTTCAAGGTCTTGACCGTTGGAATTCTGCCTCTTGTTATATCAAGATAGAAGCCGCGCACCTCAAAGTCGGGGCTGTCAGAAATTTCGCTTGCATCACAGTATCCGTTTTTGGCAATTTGACGAAGCGTTTGAATAGCGTAAAACGCGCCCTTAACGCCGCGCGCATCCACCTTAATTTTATCGCCAAATGTGATTTTATATGCATCACATCCAGAGGCGCCGTACGAAATTTCTACAATTTTATCACCGCTTGGCACTTTTTTAGCTATATTTATAATTCTTTGGTCGCAATTTTCGGGGAAAACGAAGGTACAGCCCTTAAATTCAAAGCTTTCGCCTGCTTTTATTTCTTTTACACTTGGAATAAGTAACATTTTTTTAGCTCCTTAAATACAATTAAATATTCGATTTTAATTATACTATATAATACCGTCAATGTCAAGTTTTATCAAACCGTGTCGAACGATTTTTATATTTCACCGCCAAAATTCGACGGTTTTTTCAAAAGCTATCATCTAAAATATACTCAAAGGACGGTGAAAGAATGGAGAAAACGAGATTTTCATATCAAGATTCTACCTTAACGGTCAAAATTCTTGGTGATATAGATCATCACAATGCAAAGGCGGTGAGAGAGGAAGCAGATAAAATAATTTTTGGAAGGAAGCCGCGCTTAATTCTTCTTGATTTGAGCGCAGTGGAATTTATGGACTCCTCAGGACTTGGACTAATTCTCGGCAGGTTCAACCTTGCTGAGGAAATCGGTGCGGAATTTAAGATAATTAAGCCCGCACCAAGCGTTTTACGAATACTTGAGCTTGCAGGTATTGAAAGACTTATGAAAATTGAAGGAGGAGAAAAAAATGAAGCATAGCGAAAATTCAATGAAGCTTTATTTGCCTTCTCTTTCGGTAAATGAGAGCTTGGCACGAAGCGCTGTCGCCGCGTTTGTTGCTCAATTAAATCCCACCATAGAGGAAATATCCGATATAAAGTGTGCGGTATCTGAGGCGGTAACAAATTCAATAGTCCACGGATATAAATTTGAACACGGAATTATTTACATATGTGTCAAATATTATAGTGACAGGACGGTGGTGATAGAGGTTAAGGACAAGGGATGCGGAATTGAAGATGTAAATTTGGCGATGACACCCTTATTTACAACTGATACCTCGGGTGAACGAAGTGGAATGGGCTTTGCCGTAATGTCAACGTTTATGGACAAGCTCGAGGTTTACTCAAAAAGAGGAAACGGAGTTCGCATTCTTATGACCAAAAAGCTCGCATAACATGGATTACAGTAAAAATATAGAGCTGTTAAGGGAAGCACGAAACGGAAGCGAAGCTGCAACGGAAACGCTTGTCCGTGATAACATCGGACTTGTGCGCTCAGTTGCACTGAGATTTAGAGACAGGGGCGTTGACTACGAGGACCTTGTTCAAATCGGCTCGCTCGGAATGCTTAAAGCAATACGCAGCTTCGACTTATCTATGGGAACGTCCTTTTCAACGTACGCAGTTCCCTTGATAATGGGTGAAATACGCCGTTTTTTGCGTGACGACGGACTCATAAAGGTCAGCCGCACCTATAAGCAGCAAAGTGCTATTCTTAACAAAATCAGAGAAAGATACGTAATTGAAAACGGAAAAGAGCCGAGAATTGAGGAGCTTGCTAAGCTCTCGGGGCTTTCCTGTGAGGATGCGGTTTTTGCGCTCGAGGCAACCGCCCAGGTTACTTCTCTTTCTCAATCTCTCTCAGGTGAGGAAAATGGCTTTACCATTGAATCAACTCTATACGAGGACCGAAGCGATATAGACAAACGGCTCGAGCAAATCGCCTTGAAGCAAGCAATATCCTCGCTCCCCTCACTTTGGAGAAAAATTATTGTTTTACGGTATTTACATGAATATTCACAAGCCAAGACCGCGGAAGCACTCGGTCTTACTCAGGTGAAAATTTCCCGTGAGGAGAAAAAGATTTTCTCCCACCTGCGAAAACAGCTTTCATAAAACGCGTGTCACGTCAATTAGGAGAAGAATTGACACAGAGACCAAAGGGAGTCCATATTTATATATTAAATTTGCGTGTACTTCTAAAAAGAGCTCACACATTAAGGGCTCACATTAAAAAAGCAGAATTTCACTTCGAAATTCTGCTTTTTGTTTTAGTCTAATTCTACGTACTTGCTTGAACCAAGGCTTGCGCGCTTGAGCATAATAACGTCACGAAGGTTTTCGTTACCCGTTTTTTCAATCAAAGCATTATCAAGCCATTCTCTTGCAACCGCTTCATAATTCTCACCGTTTTCCGTTGATAAAAGAACCTTAACGTTGTCACAATTTTTGAAGGCGTTTTTCTCAATAACCTCTATAGTTCTCGGAATAAAAATTCTATATACGTAGTTGTAATTAATTACCGCATCGCCAAGGGCGGAAAAAGCATCCTCGGCAATAGCTGTAACCTTCACACCGTGAATTTTTTCGCTGATATTTATAGTATATTCAGCCGTTCCCTCATATGAAACCACGGTAAGCTCACCGTCACTGTACTCATATTTCACGCCGTTTTCGTCAATAAAGTTCCACCAAACCGCGGTAAACACCAAATCTCCCTCAGAGCCCTTCGGAATAACGATAGTTTTACCGTAATTTTTGCCGTTTTGGTCAACCCAGTGAGAGAAAATGTTATTTGCCTTCTTTGGCGCGTGAACGGTAATTTCCTCGCTCTCGCTCGTATAAGCTGTTGCATAGCTTGATGAGTGCGTGCCGCCCTTCAAGTCGTATGAAATAGTATATTCCATAAACTCCCACTTAGCGGTAAGCTTAACGTCGCTTTGGATTTCCCAATAGCCATCGCTATTTATAAGAGTATCGCCGTCATACCAGCCAAGGAATTTGTGTCCAACCTTTTTCGGAGTAGGCAAAGCATAGTAGCCGCCAAGCTCAACCTCCACGTTTTCCGTGTACATACTGCCGCCGTTTGTATCGAAGGTGACGTTATATTCCGGTGCGTCCTCTCCGCAAGCGCAAAGCGAAACGCACACTATTAGTGCAATGAAAAGAAATATAGCTGTCTTTTTCATTTTTTGCTCCTATTTAGAAGTGTTATAACTAAATTATACATAAATATTAACAATTTGTCAAGAAAAAAATTAAGGGCAATATTCCCCCAAAAATACGTTTGAGAAAATTTCGCCCTTTTATGATAATTTATTTAACGCTTATAAATATTGCTTTAAGTCGCGAAGCAGCTCCTCCTCGCAGGAAATAAGCGAATTTGCAATTTCCTTTGAGTCATTGTTTGCCCCGTCGTACATATTAAGGTACTTGTTTATCGACTTAATGCCCATATTGCACCCGTCCGTCATTGAGCTTGCAATTTGCTTGTCCTTTGAGTCCATAGTAAAAAGCATTTGTGTTTTTACCTTTGCGTCCGCCATCATTTTTGCCATAACGTGAGGTGGATTTCTGCTCTCGTCATACATCGCAAGTGCCTTATGCGTGCGCTCACCGAGCTTTGCGTGCTTCTCCTTTGAGGCAATTAGCGTGCTTTTTAAGTCAGGACTTTTAACGTACGGTAATACGTTATTTATCGATGACATTCCCATTGTTATACCCGAATTACATTCCTTTAATAAATTTACGGTATCTTCTCTCATAATATCTCCTTTTATTTCGGCATTTTGCCTTTTCTGATATTATTAGCAAAGAAAAAATTTTTATTCATAAAAAGGGCTGACACATTAAGGCACAAGCATAAACCACAAAAAAGCCAGACGTTAGTTTGTCTTAACTGTTTAAAAAATAAGGTTGAAAAACTCCGTTTTTTTTCGTAGTGTGGTTTATTATCGCCGTTTTCGTCCTCGACGTACGTCAGTACGACTTCGCTGGAACCCCTAACCTCATACTTCGGTTTGGGGAACCCCACGGCGCGAAAACGACGATTTCTGCTCCCCAAGGGCTCCCGTTAAAATCTGCCAAGATTTTTGGGAAT
>JBGVIN010000028.1:0-15764 GCA_045123255.1 Eubacteriales bacterium | reverse complement strand
TCTATACCAATAACTACCTTAGTTTTCATATTACTTTGAATTTTTTGCTATATTATTCAAAACACCGTTTATGTATGATGCAGAACCGTCTTCACCGTACTCTTTTGCAAGCTCAACCGCTTCATTTATCGAAATTGCGGGCGGAAGCTCAAGATACTTCATTTCATAAACGCTTAAACGAATAATTGACGCTGTAACCTTTGAAAGACGGCTAATCTTCCAACCGTTTAGATTTTCGACAATAATATTATCAATCTCATTTATGTTTTCGCAAACACCAAAGAACTCGCCCTTTACAGTTTCTTCCTCGTCGTCCTCGCAAACAAAATTGTCGTAAGCTCTTGTGTAATATTCCTCGGCGCTTTCCTCTTTATTAAACTCATAGCCGAATAATAATTCAAATACGTTTTTTCTAACTTTTCTTTTGCCTAACATAAAATGCTTCCTTTTATTTATAATCGTTATATTTATTATATATTTTACTCATTATATTGTCAAGTGAAAATATTCACATTTTATGCATAATTTAATTTTTTTCAAAACATCTTGAAAATATTTTCAATTTATGATATCTTATTAAAAGTAAGTTAGGAGGTGCATATTATGAATAAAAAGTTTTTGCTTTCGGTTTTATACCATTCAAGCATTATTTTCACTGTACTTTCTATACTCACAACGCTTTTGTTCACCGTTTTATTTTGGGGCATTGATGGCACTCAGCTTCCGAGCATCGGCGTGAATTTTGCTTTACTTTTGATTTCATATATATCTGCAATCTTGCTTTCGCTATTGCTTTTTAAGCTAAAAAAGCCGTATATCACAGAAAAAATCAACGTAATTTACTTATCTGCAACGATTTTTACTTATTTCTTCCTCACCGTTAATCTTTCAACCGTTCAATTCAAAAACATTTGGTGTGAGGTCACGATTTTTGCAATTCTTGCCGTTTCCATTCTAACCTCGGTTATAAAATATCTTTTGAAAATCCCATATTTTGCAAAAATCATTCTAAATTTCGTTCTTTTCGCAATTCCATATTTCTTAGTTAGCGTTTTACTTGGAAATTTTGGCGAGGGAAACAAAATGATGATCCTTATTTTTGTATATTTATTGCTTTTCGCTATCGTAACCACGATAATTTCGGTTATCAAAATTGTAATTTCCAAACACAAGAATGAAGCCACCTCATATTCAAAAATGTTCAAATAAATTTAGCCACCGAAAATTCGGTGGCTATTTTAGTAAAAAACCGAAGGCGTGCGCCTTCGGTTTAATTATTTGCTTACGCCTTGTTAACCATCTTTGCGATTTCAGCAGCGAAGTCGTCTTCTCTCTTTTCAAGACCCTCGCCCTTTTCGTAAAGGTTATAGCCAACAACCTTAATTGAGCCGCCAAGCTCCTTAGCTGAAGCATTTACGTATGCGCCAACTGAAATCTTGTCGTCCTTAATGTAAGATTGCTCGAGCAAGCAGTTCTTCTCATAGAACTTACCAAGCTTACCAACAACCATCTTTTCGAGGATGTTTTGTGGCTTGTTAGCGTTCTTAGGATCATTGTTGAGCTGAGCAAGAATGATTGCCTTTTCCTCTTCGAGGTCCTTCTCAGGAACTGATTCCTTGTTGAGGTAAAGAACAGGCATAGCTGCAACTTGAAGTGCTACGTTCTTAGCAACCTCAGCGAATGCAGGATTGTTCTTAACTGCCTCGTCAACCTCAAAGTTAACGATAACACCTGTTGAGCCCTTGCCGTGGATGTATGTGCTAACAACACCGTCAACAACGAGGAATCTACGGATGTTCATGTTCTCACCGATTGTGAAGATCATGTCCTTAAGCTTAGCTTCAACAGTCATATCGCTATCGATGTACTGCTTGTTAAGAAGCTCTTCAACGCTTGCAGGTCTTGTTGCAAGAATTGTCTTAAGAATATTTTGAACAAACTCAAGGAATGTTGCGTTCTTTGCAACGAAGTCTGTTTCTGCGTTTACTTCAATCATAGCTGCACAGGTGTTGTCCTCGTTTACGAGAATGTCAACAACGCCCTCTGCTGCGATTCTGTCTGCCTTCTTAGCTGCAACGGAAAGACCCTTTTCACGAAGAACCTTAATTGCTTCGTCGAAGTCACCGTTAGCCTCTGTGAGTGCCTTCTTGCACTCCATCATACCACAGCCTGTCTTTGTTCTGAGGTCTGATACCATTTTTGCGGTAATAGCTGCCATAATATTTATACCTCCGTAATTTTAATTATTCAGCGTCAACTGCTGCTTCTTCAGCTGCTTCTTCAGCATTTTCAACAGGAGTTTCGCCCTGTTTGCCTTCGATAACAGCGTCTGCAATAGCTGCGGAAATAAGCTTAATAGCTCTGATAGCGTCGTCGTTACCAGGGATGATGTAGTCTGCATCGTCTGGGTCACAGTTTGTATCAACAACAGCGATTACAGGAATGCCAAGTCTCTTTGCTTCGAGAACTGCGTTGTGCTCCTTCTTTGTATCAACAATGAAGATAGCGTCTGGAAGACCGTTCATATCCTTGATACCGCCAAGGTTCTTTTCGAGGTTATCCATTTCCTTTGTAAGGCCTGCAACTTCCTTCTTAGGAAGAAGGTCGAATGTGCCATCCTCTTGCATCTTGCGGAGTTGAGCAAGACGAGCGATGCTCTTCTTAATTGTTTGGAAGTTTGTGAGCATACCGCCGAGCCAACGAACGTTTACGTAGTACATGCCGCAACGAAGAGCTTCATCACGGATAGCGTCTGTAGCTTGCTTCTTTGTACCAACGAAAAGGATGTTGCCGCCGTTTGCAGAAAGCTCACGAGCGAACATGTAAGCCTCTTCAAACTTCTTAGCTGTCTTTTGAAGGTCGATAATGTAAATACCGTTTCTTTCTGTGAAGATGTACTCAGCCATCTTAGGGTTCCATCTTCTTGTGTGGTGTCCGAAGTGAACACCTGCTTCAAGCAATTGCTTAATTGAGATTACTGACATTTTTATGTCCTCCTTAGGTTTTTTCCACCATATACGCTACTATTGCAACCAAACGGCACCAACAATACCTCAAAGCGCATATGTGTGTGATATTTTTCGTACGCCTCTCAAGCGTACGCGCAAATTATAGCACGCGACTTACGCTTTTGCAAGAAAAATTTGTTCAGTTCATAAAAAATTTACAATTTAATTAAAAAATCCGTGTTTTTTACTGTCTTTATTCTTATCGGGCAGAGGTCCGACGTCAACAATTATAGCATCCTTGCCTATTTTGCATATTTTGCACCAAGGTATAACAAGGTCGGTGCATTTTTTTAGTCCAAAAAAGCCGCCATCCCCCGGAATAACTATCGCGGTTAAGCACCCTTGACAAATATCGACCTTAAAATCCACCGCGTAGCCGAGAATTTTTCCGTCACACAAATTAACAACCTGCTTCTCCATTAAGCAGCTTAATGATTCCTCCATAAAATCAACTCCCTTCATTTTATTATATTCAATATATTAAAATGTAGTAGAACCGAATAAAAAACCTCCCGCGATTGGCGGGAGGTAAATTATTTAGCCGATAACCTTATTATAAAGTGAAATAAGCTCGTCGTATTTTGCTTCGTTAACAAAGCTGTTAATTTCAGAATATGCTGAAAGGTCGCCGCCATTTGCAATTAACTCAATAAGAGCATCAAATTCAGCGAGTGTCAAACCGTCAACGTAAGCAAATGCATTCTTTGCTACGCCTGCAAGCTCTTCTCTTGCTTCAAGAAGTGATTTTTCCTCGTCGGTTAACGTAGCCTTATCAAGGAAATATTGAGCGTTAACATACTTAGAAACGTCAAGGTGAAGGTTGGCATTCTTTACATTGTCCCATTCGTCGATTTTTGAACCGTTTGTTGGGTATGTGTAGTAGCTGCTGCCCGTATAAAGATTGTTCATCTTATAGGTTGTGTCCTTGTTAAGGTTAAGAGTTTCAACGTCCTTGCCGTTTACCTTTTCAACCTTTACAGTATAGTCCTCATTTTCAATACCGTACTGAAGCAAGGTAATAATTTGAGAGTCGGAAACAAGGAGATTGAGAATTTTCATTGCTCTGTCGTAATCGAGCGTAAAGGTGCTGATTGCGAACATTGATGAATAAAGCTCGCTTGATGTAACCTTATGGCTTCCAACAGGGATTAAGTAGTAGTTTTCTGCCTTTTCATTGATTTCCTCTACGCTTTCACCAAGGAAAAGCTCAACTGCCGCCTTTTGACCGTCAGCAAGTGAATTCATAATAAGACCGTTTTCCTCGGCTTCCTTGTAAGCGCGAACGAAGCTAACGAATTCCTCGTCACTGAAAATATCATTGAGTGCGCTATCGCCGTAAGTTAAATTATCAAAATCAACAAGACCGAATGCAGGAACGGAGCCATCGTTAACCATAGGAAGCACCGCTTCATCGTTTAACGCCTTAACTGCGTTCATATAAGCAACTATGCTTTCAAAATCAGTTAAATCCTTAACGTTAAACTCACCTGTAAGCTTCGCAAACACCGCTTTATCTACCGCAAAATACTCTTGTGCGGAATAAAGGTGATTGTTTGGAATAGCGTAAGTATAGTCGTTAACCTTCATTGAGGACAAAATTTCCGCTCTAATAAGCTTATTAATGCTTGTATATGCGCCCGTTGCGGTTATGTAGTTCGTCTTTGGGAACGGATTATCTGCGCTTGCATCGGTAATCTTGTCAAGCGGTAAGAGATAGCCCTTTTCAATAAAGGACATATATTGGTCATAACCGTTATACTCGCCGTAATCACGAATAAGGAATATGTCAAGCTGATTTTCGTCAACAGGACGGTAAAGAAGGTTATAAAGCTTTTTGTTACCGACAAGCTCCTCAACAACCTCGTTTTGGTATGCGCTAGAGTCGCCCTTATTGTTCATATCAAACGGATTTGTGTTTTCATCCATTTTAGCGAATCTTTCATTAAGAGCTTCCTCGTAATACTCGTTGTTTACAGGAACGATATCAATATTTGTATAGTAGTTTCTGCTGATGAGAATTTTGTTGATCTCGTCTTCAACCTCGTCAACTCTCTTCAAAAAGTCGTAAACATCAGGATAGCTCTTTTGAAGCTCAAGCTTATTTTGTTGAGACATTTGACCTAAATCAGCAGTTTGTCCTTTTACGGTAATTGCTTCGGTAGGAAGCCAAATAGAAAGAGTTAATGCTCTGTCGATTTCAGCGCCGTCACCACCGAGAATAATTTCCTTCATCTTGTCAGTTTCATTCTCTCCGCAGGAAGCAAGAACGAACGGAACTACCATAACGATAGCCAAGATAAGGCAAAGGAATCTTTTTTTCATTTAATGATCCTCCAATTGCGTAGTAAATATTATTGTATAATAATTTATTTGGTTTGTCAAGTAATTTGATAAATTAATCAAGATAGTCTCTTAAACGCTTTGAACGGCTCGGATGACGCAATTTGCGAAGAGCCTTCGCTTCAATTTGACGAATTCTTTCTCTTGTAATGTCAAATTCCTTGCCAACCTCCTCAAGCGTTCTTGTTCTACCGTCAAGCAAACCGAATCTGAGCTTCAAAACCTGTTCTTCTCTTGGAGTTAAGGTGTGTAATACCTCGTTTAACTGTTCCTTTAAGAGTGTATATGATGCAGCGTCTGACGGTGCAGGTGAATCCTCATCCGGAATAAAGTCTCCAAGATGGCTATCCTCCTCCTCACCGATAGGAGTTTCAAGTGAAACAGGCTCGAGAGCATATTTCATCGTATCTCTAACCTTATCTGCGGTCATGCCGATAACCTCAGCAATTTCCTCAGGTGACGGCTCACGTCCAAGCTCCTGAAGAAGCTGTCTTGATACTCTTGAAACCTTGTGAATAGTTTCAACCATATGAACGGGAATTCTAACCGTACGTGCTTGGTCGGCAATAGCTCTTGTAATAGCCTGTCTAATCCACCAGGTTGCATAGGTTGAGAACTTAAATCCCTTTTCGTAGTCGAATTTATCAACAGCCTTCATAAGACCAAGGTTACCCTCTTGAATAAGGTCAAGGAACGCCATACCCTTGCCGACGTGCTTTTTCGCAATGCTTACAACAAGTCGAAGGTTAGCCTCAACAATCTCGTTCTTTGCCTTTTCATCGCCATCCATCATTTTCTTTGCAAGCTCATGCTCACGCTCAGGATCAAGAAGCGGTACCTTGCCGATTTCCTTGAGATACATTCTTACAGGGTCGTCAACAGCCAAGCTTTCCTGCATCTTAACGATTTCCTCAGGGCTCATCATTTGCTCAACTTCGCTTTCAAGTGCAGCAAACTTTTCGCTATTAAAGCTATCGGTGATTTCTATACCGTTGCTTTCAAGAGTTTCGTATATTTTGTCGATTTGATCCATGTCAAAATCTTGGTAACCGTCAAGCGCATCAAGCAAATCGTCGTTTGTGATGCTTCCATCAGCCTTTCCCTTTTCAACAAGATCATTGATATTGAAATTTTTCTCTGAGTTCATAAAATACCCCTTCTCAGTTTTTTTTCTTGTTTTTTATTAAATCAAAAATGTTATCGAAGGAATCGTCGCTGTCATCCTTCTTTATTTTTTCCTTTTTCAAGGAGTCAATCAAGGAATTTAGAGTTTCTGTATCGTTTTTTGAAAGCCTTTCGCGTTCAGTCATCATTTTAGTTATTCTTGAAAACTCTTCAATCGTGAAGTTTTCTTGAATGTAGCTTATATCAAGCCGTCCGTATTCACTGTAAACCGCTAAAATGCTTTCATAGATCTTTTTACAAAACGGTGTAACAAAATCATCACTTGATAATATTTCGGCAGTGCGAGATAATAAATCGCTTTTTAAGAGTAAAATACCGAGAATAGCCTCTTCGATTTTATTTGCCCTAATATTCGAAGCGCTATCGGGATTTACACGGTCACCAAGACCGCTCGTAATTCTAAAAAGCTCGCTTTGCTCCTTTGATTTTATTTCCCTCGTCCTTTTTCTGAGTATCGATAAAACCTCTTTTTGAACGCTAAGCAGCGGTATATCGAGAATAGTAGATAGCTTTCGCGAATAAAGCTCTCTTTCAATTTCCGAGGAAAACGAAGCAATAACGCGACAAAGCTCGCGCGATGCCTTAATTTTTTCGTCCACGTTATTTATATTGAATTTTGAAAGGATTTTGTCCGTTTCGAACTCAAATCTTGTTTTTGAGCCATCAATTATGGCTTGGAATTTATCTGCACCGAATTGCTTGATAAACTCGTCGGGGTCCTTCGCCCCCTCCATTTTAAGAATTTTAACGTCAATACCGACCTCTTGCAAAAGGTTGAAGGCTTTGTCAGCCGCCCTTTGTCCCGCTTGGTCGCTATCGTAAGAAATTACTACCTTTTTAGTATATCTTGAAAAAATTCTTGCCTGCTCAGAGGTAATTGCCGTGCCAAGAGTTGCAACAGCGTTTTGAAAGCCTGCCGCGTGCAAGGAAATAACGTCCATATATCCCTCGCATAAAATCATCGTGCTTTCACAGTGATTTTTGGCATAATTAAGAGCAAAAAGGTTTTTGCTTTTCTTAAAAGCGGGCGTGTCCGAGGTGTTTAGATACTTTGGCTCGGAATTGTCCATTACTCTGCCGCCAAAGGCAACGACGTTACCCGAAACGTCAATGATAGGAAACATAATTCTGTTTCTGAAATAGTCATAGGCAGAGCCGTTTTTACCCTTTCCGCAAAGAAAGCCGACAACCATTTCCTCGTCGGTATAGCCAAGGCGCTTCAAGTGGTCGTGCAAGGCACCAAAGCTGTTTGGAGCATAGCCAAGACCGAAGTGCTTAATTACTGAGGTTGATAGATTTCGCTTTTTAGTAAGGTAATCCATAGCCTCACTGCCGTATTTTGGGTCAAATAATGCGTTTCGGAAGAATTTTGCCGCTTCCTTATTCATTTCGAGCACGCGAGTACGCGTAACCTCCTTTTGACCGCCATTATAGGTAACGCTATCGGGAATTTTAATTCCGCTTCGCTCGGCAAGAGTGCGAATTGCGGAAACGTAATCAAGGTTTTCCATACGCATAACGAAGGTTATCGCATCGCCGCCCGCACCGCAACCGAAGCAATAAAATGACTGGGTTGACGGAAAAACGGTAAATGACGGCGTTTTTTCGCTATGGAATGGGCAAGAGCCATTAAAATTAGAGCCTGCGCGCTTCAATGTTATATAAGATGAAACAACGCGCTCAATATCGTTTCTTGCCTTAATATCTTCAATTATTTGCGGTGATATATTCATAGGCTACGCTTCCACATTCCGGGAACGTAAAGCTCCCTAAATAAATCGATAGCATATCTGTCAGTCATACCCGATAAGTAGTCGCAAACGCATCTTTCAACAGGCTCGGTTGCGGTATTGTTAAAGTAAACCTCAGGCATTTCCTGCGGATTTTTAACAAAATAGTCAAATAAAATGCGAAGCATTTCAATTGATTTTTCTTCCTCTACCTTTGCAATCTTGTTGTAATATACGTTTTCAAACAAATAGCTTCTTAATTTCAAGGTTGCATCCCAAGTCTTTTCCTCCATACGTAGATAAGGCTTGTCCATGCTTTCATTTATAACTGCGGAAACCATTTTGTTTATACGCTCTCCGTGACCTCTGCCCAAAACGTCGAGTAAATCCTTAGGAATATCGTCAATTGAGATTATTCCGCCGCGGATGGCATCGTCAATATCGTGGTTTATGTATGCAATTCTATCGGCAATATTAACAATTCTGCCCTCAAGAGTTGATGCCTCGTTATTTCCCGAATGATTAAGAATTGCATCCTTAACCTCCCAAGTGAGGTTAAGACCTTGACCGTTTCTTTCAAGCTTCTCTACAACACGCAAGCTTTGCTTATAGTGCGTAAAGTCCTTAGAATAGAAAAGCTGCATAGCGTGCTCGCCCGAATGACCAAAGGGAGTGTGACCGAGGTCGTGGCCAAGTGCCGCCGCCTCACAAAGGTCCTCGTTGAGCCTAAGCGCGCGTGCAATAATTCTTGAAATTTGAGCAACCTCAAGCGTATGAGTCATACGAGTTCTGAAATGCTCGTCCTGAGGAAAAATAAAAACCTGTGTTTTATGCATAAGACGTCTGAATGATTTAGAGTGAATTATGCGATCTCTGTCGCGCTGAAACTCAGTTCTGTTTGGACAGGGAGAAAGCGGCTTTTCACGTCCTTTTGTATTTTCAGTCTTAAAAGCATACGGTGAAAGAAATGTTTTTTCTCTTTCACAAAACATTTCGCTAACTGTCATATTTTGCCTCCTTTTGCTATATATATTATAAATACGCAAAAAAAGTGTCAGTACTTTTTTTGCGTATCACTTATAGTCTATTCTTTTGTCAATTTCCTTTGGAATAACCCTTCCGTAGAAAATATCAACTATTCTGTCATAAAATTCCTTTGATGCGTCAGCCTTTACCGCAAAAACGAATTTCACCTCATCGGCAAAATCACAGCTATCAATAATCGCATCAATCGCTTGAAGCTCAATATTCATTTTCCCGTAGTCGGAATAACTGCAAATTAGCTCGTAAACAACGTAGTCCTCATATACAACCGTTTTGGCTTGGTTAAGTGAGGTTGAAGCAGCCTGCGAATATGCTCTTACAAGTCCGCCCGCACCTAAAAGAATGCCACCGAAATATCGTGTGACAACTACCAAAACGTCACTAATACCCGACATGCGAATTGCATTCAAAACGGGCATTCCCGCCGTGCCCTGAGGCTCTCCGTCGTCACTGTATCTTGCAATATTTTCGCCTATAACGTATGCATAAACGTTGTGTGTGGCATCTTGATATTCTTTCTTTTTTTGTTTGATAATTTCAAGCGCCTTTTCTTTATTTTCGACATATGTAGAAAATCCGATAAACTCCGACCGTTTCTCGAAAAACTGGATTTTTGACGGCTCGGAAATTCTCTTAATTTTGTTACTCATTTTATTCTCCGAAATGCATTTTAGACAATTGTAAAATTACTCTAAATACGCAGAAAATTTGTTCTTTGTCTTCTCGTCCACCCAAGCGTATATTTTCGTTCCCTCATCGGTGTACTCTGTGCTTATAATTTCACTTGATTGATAGAAAGAATTAAGCTCACCCTGCTTTGTGTATGGGAACAAAAAATTAAGTCTTGTTTTGCCAAACCTGCAAAGTGCCTCGAGCTGAGAAATTAGCTCATCACATCCAGCGCCCTCCTTCAAGGAAACGTTAACAACACGCCCTCTTTGCGAGTTAAAATATCTTAAATCATAAAGTCGCTCGCTATCGCATTTATCCGATTTATTGAAAACGTACAATATCGGCTTATCTGTTACTCCAAGAGATGCAAGGATACTTTCCGTTACCATCATATGCTCGCCACACTCCTCATCGGAGGCATCAACCACGTTAATTAAGAAATCGCAAAATACCGCTTCCTCAAGTGTTGAGCGAAATGCGTGAACCAAGTGGTGCGGAAGCTTTCTTATAAAGCCGACCGTGTCTGTAAGCAGCATTGAAATTCCGCTCGGAAGCAAGAATTTTCTCGTAGTTGGGTCGAGTGTTGCAAAAAGCTTGTCCTGTGCCAAAATACCGGCATCCGTTAAATAGTTAAGCAGCGTTGACTTACCTGCGTTTGTATAACCGACAATACAAGCCTTAGGAATATTTGACCTTTCTCGTTGAGCGCGCATAATTTGTCTATTCTTTTCAAGCTCGTTCAGCTCGCCTTGAAGGTAGGAAATTCTTGAAGCCAAACGACGCCTGTCAATTTCAAGCTTGCTCTCACCCGGACCGCGCGTGCCTATACCGCCGCCAAGACGCGACATATCCTTACCCTTGCCTATCAAGCGCGGCGCGGTATATTTAAGCTGTGCAAGCTCAACCTGCACCTTTCCCTCCGCACTCGTTGCGTGAAGAGCGAAAATATCGAGTATTAGCATGCTTCTGTCGATAACGTCGCATTCGGTCTCATTTTCTATATTTTTAATCTGTGCAGGAGATAACTCTGTATCAAAAACAACAAGGTCAACCTCATTATTTACACATATTTCCTTTAATTCCTCAAGCTTTCCCTTACCTATATAAGTTGCTGTGTCAGGAACGTTTTTAAGCTGGGTAAGCTTAGCAAAGCATTCCGCACCTGCGGTATTTGCGAGCCTTTCAAGCTCGTCGAGTGATTTTAGCGCTTCATTTTCTCCGCCCTGTGGATATACGCCAACCAAAACAGCCTTCTTTTCCATAACACACCTCATTTCTTTATAAAATTAAAAGGGTAAGAAACTTTGAAAGCTACTTACCCAATTTAACTAAATTATCTCGCGTTTTCAAGTCTCTTCTTGAACTTATCAACACGTCCGCCAGCGTCTACAAACTTTTGCTTACCTGTGTAGAATGGATGGCACTTTGAACAAATTTCAACAGCAATGTCGCCCTTTGTTGACTTAGTAACAACTGAGTTACCGCAAGCACATCTGATTGTTGCTTCCTTATATTCAGGATGAATTCCAGCTTTCATTCTTTTCACCTCTTTATTTACATAAGTATAATTTTCGATTTATTATACAACACATATATATCAAAAGTCAAGTGTTTTTTTGAAATAATTTCAAATTTTTGTTTCAATTTCTTTTTTTAAGCGCTTAAATATCTTTTTTTCGAGCCTTGATATGTAAGATTGAGATATTCCGAGCATACAAGCGACCTCCTTTTGCGTCTTTTCCTCACCGCCATCCAAGCCAAATCTAAGCCTAATTATCAGCTGCTCTCTTTTATTCAGCTTAGATACCGCCTCGCGTATTATCTTACTGTCCTCGCTCGCTTCAATGCTTTTATAAACCGAGTCCTCCTCTGTTCCGAGTACGTCGCTTAAAAGAAGCTCATTTCCGTCCCAATCCGTATTTAGTGGCTCATCCATTGAAATTTCAAATCTTTTATTCGCGCTTTTTCTTATGTACATCAAAATTTCGTTTTCAATACAACGCGAGGCGTATGTTGCAAGCTTAATATTTTTGTCAAGCTTATAGGTATTTATCGCTTTTATTAAGCCTATTGAGCCAATCGAGGTTAAATCCTCAAGCCCAACTCCCGTATTCTCAAATTTCTTCGCTATATACACAACTAATCGCAAATTATGAACTATTAAGGTGTTTACCGCATCCTTGTCGTATTCAATTTTACTTAAAAGCTCTGCCTCCTTTTCGGGATCAAGCGGCGGAAAAAGCAGCTCAGGACCGTTTATGTAATATATCTCGTTTGAACCTGAAAGTAATTTTAATATTAACCTTTTAATTGTAGCAATAATCATAATCTCTCCTATAGTAAGCAAGACGGAATAAGCGCATAAAAGCCCGAAAAATCAGACCTTTCCGACACGCAAACAACACCGTCAACCAAGTTATCATTTACGTAAATTTTATTTGGTATAACACCCTTTAATATTCCTTTGCCACTAACGTCACAGTACGGTATAAGCCTTTTATGCTTATCGTCTATTGCTTTTATTTTTTTCGCAAGCGGCTGTGTGCTTGCAATTAAAATTACAGGTCGTTTAGATAAAGGGTCAGTAAGCTTATTTCCCGTATCAACAATTCCCTCAATTTTATATTCAATTTCGTGAAAAACAACCCTTATAAGAGACGTTTGATTGCTTTTTTGCTTCAAAAACGTTTTTGCAAATATTATTGACACGATAGCGGTTATCGACGCAATTAAAAAGAAACGCGCGCCGTCATATGATGCACTCACCTCTACCCTTGAGATAGCATCCGAAAAAATTTTGTTAAGAAATGAATATATTATGCTCATAAAGCCGCCAAGGGTTGCGCCGACACCCAAAAGCAATACACACGAGGAAAAAATCCCCCGTAGCTTAACGCCCCAAAACGCAATCAAGCACATAAAGAACGAGAAAATTATAGAAATAATAACGCTAAAAGCTCTGCCAAAGCCAAAAACAACGTCTAAAACTCCATATAATGCACCAACAAGAGAGGCTATAATTATTCTTACGCGCGAGGTTTTTCTTTTCAGTATCATTGAACATATAAATAAGGATAAAAAATCCATACTAAAATTTATAGCAAACAAAATATCGGCATAAATTACCACAAGCTCACGACCTTTCCTTAATATTATATACGTTGTTTTCTAAGAAAAAGGTCATATTCTGTTGCTAATTTCGATTTTCGTGCGTTAAAATTCGACTTTTTACACTTGAATTTTTTAGTACGTAATGTTATAATATAATGTAAGAATTCATTTAAGGAGATTAAAATGTACGGTCCACCAAGAAAGCAACCGACTGATAATATACCTAAGCCAAAATCGCTTAAAGAGGTTTTTCCTTACGTTTTTAAGGTTATAGAGGGCTTTTTCTCTCGTTATTTCTTTATTTTCAAATTAGTTTGGGAAGCAAGTCCGTTTATTCTTATCGTTATGTCACTCGTTACGGTAATAAACGGTGTTTTCCCTGTTTTAGGCGCGAAAATCGGTGCCGAGCTTTTAACAGCCGTTGGCGATGCCATCAACAAAAGAGCCGAGCTTGCATCATCGTTTGAGGGGCTTAACCTATTCCAAAGCATTTTTGCAATATTTACGGAAACAAAAATAGGATTTTTCATCGTTTTTGAGCTATTATATTTAATTATCAGCTCAATAGTTTCAAACGCATATAACGCCTTCATCAGTATTTCAAGTGAAAAGGTTGCAAACCATATAAAAATAAAAATAATTACTAAGGCAAAAACAATTGACGTATCTCAATTTGATTTGCCTGAGTTCTACGAGAAATTCGAAAATGCAAGCCGTGAGGCGTCGTTCAGACCAATTCAAATTTTAAGCTCGACGTTTTCAATGATAAGCAACATCATTAGTATGCTTTCATTTATCATAGTTCTTATAACTCTTAACCCTATCGCTCCCCTTATCATCGTTGTTATTTCTCTTCCTGCCGCAATAATTAAGTTTGTTTACGGCAGAAAGAACTTCCTTTATATGCGCCGCCGCTCCAAGGACAGACGCCAAATGGAATATTTTTCACAAATAATGACAAATAAGGATATAGTTAAGGAGGTTCGCTTATTTAACCTCTCAAACACCTTTATAGATAAGTTCAAAAGCATATTCAAGAAGTATTTTAAGGGTCTGAAATCCTTGATTTTGCGAGAAAACATGTGGCATATTGCAATTGCCATCGGCACTGCCTTCGTCAACTCACTACTCTTCTTATACGTTGGAATTAAGGCAATAAACGACGGTGACTTCAAAATCGGTGACTATTCATACTACGCAAGCTCGCTCAATTCCATAATTTCTTGCGTTGGCTCAATAGTTGCTTCAACTGCAACCGTTTACCAAGGCACGCTATTTATTGATAACGTTATTGAATTTAATAAGCTTGAGCCAAAAATCGTTCCGACTGTTGCTCCTGCACTTAACGTTAAGCGCCATATTGCACACAAAATTGAGTTCAAAAACGTTTCCTTCTCGTATCCCGGTACTGACAAATTAGTGCTAAAAAATGTTTCATTTACGCTTGAGCCAGGCTCAACCTCAGTGCTTGTCGGTCTTAACGGCGCGGGAAAAACAACGATAATTAAGCTTTTAACACGCTTATACGACCCAACAGACGGCGTAATTTTACTCGACGGTGAGGACATAAGAAAATATGACACCACACAGCTATATAGCATGTTCGGCACTATATTCCAGGATTTCGGAAGATACGCTGTTAGCGTTGAGGAAAATATTTACTACGGTGATATAGACAAGGGCTTGAATGAGGATGAAGTAATAGCGGCGGCTACAAAAAGTGGCGCTGACGACTACATAAACCGTATGCCCGACGGCTACAAAACAAAGCTTATTAGGTTTTTCGACGAGGATGCGACGGATTTGTCCGTTGGTCAATGGCAAAAGCTTTCAGTTGCAAGAGCCTTCTACTCCGACTCGGATATTTTAATTCTCGATGAGCCTACCGCTTCACTTGACGCAATTGCTGAACAACAAATTTTCAAGCAATTTGAGGAATTAACTGAAAACAAAACCTCAATTTTCGTTTCCCACCGTCTTTCAAGCGCAACAACCGCTGACAACATTATAGTTCTTGAGTACGGCGAGATTATCGAGGAGGGCAACCACAAGGAGCTTATGCAAAAGCAAGGAAAATACTACGAGCTGTTTACTACTCAGGCGCGTAGATATATCGAAAGCCAAAATTAATCAAGCATCTAATGTATTATAAAAAAATCAGAAATTCACTTTAATTGAATTTCTGATTTTTTATTTACCATTCATTGTAAAAAAAGCTCTCATCAAGCTTTATCACGATATAATCCGACATATCGTTAGATTCGCGGACTACTTCTCTATACGGCTCGCTAACCCAATTTGCAATTTCGGGATTGAAGTAAGCCTCAATATCATTTGCAAACAAAAGCGGCGGACGATACTCGTGCTTGCACTTGGTATTTATCCTGCTTACCGCCTTTTTGAAGTTTTCCTCGGGATTTGATTTGAAATTGAAATAAGATGAGCAATCGTAAAGCTTGAATTTCTTATTTTTGTTAATCATAAAGAAGCAAACAATCAAGTATTCAAGGTTTGACAATGAAATTAGCTCACCGCCGAGCGCAAATTCATCATTTTTCAAGCACGCATAGCCAACAATTTCGATTTGATCCGTCTTAAAATGATCAAAGCATTCATCAAAAATCTTCATTATAGATATATGCGGTGTATTTAACGTGTCAATCCTTTTCACCCA
>JBGVIN010000027.1:0-3176 GCA_045123255.1 Eubacteriales bacterium | reverse complement strand
CGTCAAGGAATCTATACTCACTGTGGACGTGTAAATGAACGAAATCTGACATAAATTTTCCTTTATTTTAATTTATTTTCGTAGATTTTATAGATGTTTTCAAGTCTGTGAAATACGCCCGACTTTGAAATAGGTGGGCTTAATCTTTTTCCAAGCTCCGTTAATGATACGTCGGGAAACTGTAGCCTTGCATTTGCAATCTCTAAAAGATGGGGTGGCAAATCGCTTATAAGCTTCTTTTCTTCAAGGTATGAAATTGCTTCAAAATACTTTTTTGTCGCATTAAGAGATTTGTTTATGTTAGCCGAGTCGCAGTTCGTTGCGCGGTTTGCTATGTTTCTTACCTCGCTGTTTATCTTTGAGTTAATGACTTCAAATGCGGAGGTGGTCGCCCCCATTAAAGCAAGGAAATCTTCAATAGCTTCACTGCGCTTAATGTAAAGCACCGCCTTTTTGCCGCGGCTTGTCAAATTAAATGTTAGGCGATTGTCTAACATATAATTTTTGAAGTCACTTGCGTTGTTAAAATCGTTAAAATTCAAGTCAAGTCGGTGACCTTTTTCGGGTGAATTAACCGTTCCGCAGGCTAAAAACACACCTCGCAAGAAATGCTCCTGACATCTTGGGCACTTGAATACGTTTTCAACAAATTCGGCAATTGTAAAATATTTAACAATCCCTTTATTTATAAGGATTTCTCTATTATTCGCTATATATGCATTTTCATATTTTTTAAGTAAGAAATTTATCTTTTCATTGAACAAAATAGCATTTTCGGCAAATGTCGTTTTTACTACAAAGAAGTCTTCCTCTGCTTTTGACGCGAAAGCCATTCCGTATAGAACTGAATATAAGCAGCAGCTCTTAGCTTTCGGTGCAAGATTTGCAATTTCATCCTTTACTTTTTTCGAAAATGACATTATAAATACCTACTCTACGTATATAATTTCTTCCTCTAATTTAACGTTGAATTTTTCAAAAACAACGTCCTTTATATGAGCTATCAGCTCCTTAATTTCGCTCGCCCTTGCATTCCCCTTATTGATTATAAATCCTGCGTGCTTAGTAGATACCTCGGCATCACCAATGGAATATCCCTTCAAGCCTGCTAAATCAATCAGCTGAGAAGCATACCAAAGCTTCGGCTTTTTGAAAGCGCTTCCCGCACTCCTTTTATCAAGCGGCTGAGTTATGCGTCTTTTGAAATCAAGCTCACATATCTTATCTCTTATGCACTCAAATTCGCCAAGCGTTAGACCAAATCGCGTTTCCAAAATGACGTAGTCGTTCGTTTTTGAAAACAAGGTTGACTTTTCGCTAAACCTATGCTCGTCTTTTGTAAATTCTCTGATTTTTCCGCTGCTCTTTTCGTAAACCAAGCTGCTCTTTACAAAATCGCCGATTTGCGCGCCGTAGGCAGATGCGTTTATATATACTCCGCCGCCAACCGTTCCTGGTATTCCATGTGCAAATTCAAGACCCGAGAGCGTATGTAGCATAGCCATCGAAGCGCAACTCCGTAAACTTGCGCCCGAAAGTGCGCGAAGCTCAGAGCCGTCTACAATAATTTCATTCAAATAGCGCGTTACAATAACTATTCCGTTATACTCATCGCAAAAATAGCAGTTCGTTCCGTTGCCCAAAATAAAATGCTTGTAATTTTTCAGGGTAACAATATCAAGTATTTGGCAGAAAATCTGCATTGAATGCGGAAAAACAACGAGCGAAGCACTATTTCCCGTCCCTATAGAGGTAAGAGGGGCGATTTTAGCGCCGATTTCATATTTTGTGTTAGTTTTATCGCAAAGTGAAACAATCTCCTTAAAAAGCATAATTTGCACCTCCTGATTATTCAGTATATGCAAATTAGCTGAGGTCGTATATTAAATTTCGCTAAGCAGCTCGTCCTTTTGGTCAATTAAAACCCTCGCCGCCTCGTATTGCGACTCAAGCAGGTCAATTCCGCCAATAATTCGAGCAATTTCGTCAATTCTCTTTTCTCTATTGAGAGAAACAACAGTTGTAACGGCTCTGCCCTCACGCTCGATTTTCTTAATTAAGAGGTGATTTTCGGCAAGTGCGGCAATCTGCGCCGAATGCGTTACGCAAATAGTTTGCATTGTATTTGCAATTTTCGCAAGCTTAACGCCGATTTTTTGCGAGGTACTGCCCGAAACGCCCGTATCAATCTCGTCGAAAATAATAGTTTGCGACTTTGTGCCCGAAATTACGCTCTTTATTGCGAGCATAATTCTTGCAAGCTCACCGCCTGACACTATTTTAGTCATTTTAGAAAGATTATCGCCCGCATTAGTTGCGATCATAAACTCAACGTCATCATAACCGCTTGACGAAAGCACAGGAGTTGCGTCGCGTAAATTCTCAGTTACTAAAATCTCAAACTTAACCTTCGGCATATCAAGATACAAAAGCGTATCCTTGACCGCAAGGGAGAGCGAAATAGCGCCTTTTTTACGCATTTCGTGTATTTCACCTGCAACTACGCACGCCTCGGTATGAAGCTCCTTATATTCGCTCTTTAACGCCTCCAATGAGCGTTCAGCATCCTGATATTTTCTAAGCTTTTCTTCAAGCTCCGCCTTATAAGTTAAAATATCGGCAATAGCTATGCCGTATTTTTTTTGCATACGGTTAATTATACCAAGGCGCTCCTCGATTTTATCAAGCTCTAAATCGGGATTTTCGAGTGAATTAACACCGCATAAATCCTTTGTCGTTTCGGCGATATCCTCAAGCTCGGACTTAAATGATTTCAGCTTATCAATCATCCCCTCAATGCTTGGGTCAACGTCTGAAATTTTGTTCAACGCATCAATTGATTTTTCTATTAAAACCGTGGCGCTTATACCGCTTTCGTTTTTGAAAAGCAATTTATATACCGCACCCGAGCTTTTTAAGAGCTTTTCTGCGTTTTTAAGCTTATTTCTTAATTCAATAAGCTTCTCTTCCTCATTTTCATCCTTTAATTTTGCAGAGGAAATTTCCTTGATTTGAAACTTGTATAGGTCAACATTTGCTTCAATTTTCTTAATTTCGTCAAAAAGCTCAGCAATTTGCTTCTTCTTTTGATTTAGTCTTTGATAATAATCAAAATATTTTGCAAGCAAAGCTTCGTTTTGACAATATTCGTCAAGAAGCAAAATATGATTAGCCTT
>JBGVIN010000026.1:0-6831 GCA_045123255.1 Eubacteriales bacterium | reverse complement strand
TACAGATGCTACCGTGAGGAAAAGGCGCAAAGAGCCATAAACGACGGCAAAAATATTGAAATTATCGATATTTCAGAGCTAATTGACATCCTTGGCACGGACGAAAACGAGATAAAAAATCTCACCCGCTCACAGCTTTCACCTATGAAGGTTAAAAAATACGCAAGCTTATAGCTAAAAAATTGAGCGCAAATGCGCAAAACTAAATAAAGACACCTTACCGAAGCTCCCATCTTGGGGACACTTGATAAATCAAGTCAATTATAAGGTGTCTTTTTTGTTTGCCCTTCAATTGGGTAAACATCGCGCGAAGCAAGTATTGCACCCTTGGTGCAATATGAATTGACACCTCGTGTCATGAATTGGCTAACGATATAAATTGTGCTATCGCACATGAATTGACACCTTGTGTCATGAATAGACTAATGTCAACACATTTTTAATGTGCCGAAATCACAATTCATGCCGAAATCAATTTATGAAGGCGTAGCCTTCAATTCATGTAGTCTTGCTACAATTCATTTTTTCGCTCGCTCAAGATTCTTACCACCCTAAATCCGCTTCCTTATTCTCATGCTTTTTGACTTCATTCTCTTTTGCTTTATTTTCAAAATATTCATCTGTGCGTTTAAGTGCCGCTTGAAAAAAATCATCTGTATCAAACGAGCAATCATCGTCACTATTGTCCCTGTTCCATTTCAAAATCACCGCGTAATGGGACTTGTATTTGACGTCCTTTGATGCAATATAGTAGCTTAAATCGTCTATGTACCGCTTGTAATTTTTTGGAAATCTCTTTATCAGCTGCTCGTACTCTTCGTCGGTTAACTCCACGTTTTCAAGTTCACCGTATTTATTCTTTTTCTTGCTATCTTCAGCTTCAGTTACAGTTCCAATTTTAGTTTTAGTTTTAGTTTTAATTTTAGTTTCAGTTCCAGTTTCAGTTTCAATTTCAGTTCCAGTTTTAGTTTCAGTTTCAGTTTCAGCTTCAGTTTCAGTTTCCATATGTAGTACACTTGTATCTACATATGTAGAGGTCTTTTCATACCTTTTTTGAATATTTTTTCTTCTGCTTTCACTATATTTTTTACGTCTTGCTATCTCATTTTCAAGCAGCTCGTTATAGTATAAGCCGTTTTCGTCAAGCACGAAAAATTTCATTACGTCGCGGCTCACCGAACCAACTGAAAGCTTAATCGCTTTCTTAGTTAAATGTCCTGTTTGGTGTTGAACGCAAAGCAGCTTGATAAGCTGACCGATTTCAGCCATCGTCAGTCCTTGTGTCAAAGATAAAAAATCGCCTGTATAAAGTAGTACCGCCGGGTCTTTTCCCATAAATTTTCTCCTTTTTTGTATTTACACCTTTATTGTAAAATAAAAAAAGCGGTACTAAACGGTACGATTTTACAAAATGAATTTGTAAAAAATTAAATCCGTTATCAACGGAATAAATCCACTAAGGTGGATGAAATCGCTATGCGATGAAATCAAGCTTCGCTTGGTTATTTCCGTAGCATAAAAAAAGGACAGAAATTCTGTCCTTAATTATTTAGTTTAGTGGTATTAAGGTTATATTTCCCGAAACGGTATCAACCTCAATATAGGTTGTTGTGCTACCAACGCCTGCTGAGTGAATCAGCTGATTACCCTTTTGTGTGGTTTGAAAATCACTTTCGATATTTCCAGAAACAGTATTATACTCTACCACAAATGAAGTGTCACTCGGAAGTTCAAATTTAACGTTTCCCGAAACGGTTTCTATTTCGCTTGGATTTACACAATCACTTGTTTTTACCGAAACGTCACCACTCACGGTTGCAACGGACAATTCATCTCTTATAATTGAATTGATTTCCACATTGCCCGAAACAGTGTTGACGGACATCTCGTTTAGCTCCACATCGGGTGCATTTACATACACGCTTGCACTGACGGTGTTGACCTCAATGTCGTAATTCCCCTGCTTTGGCACCATCAAAACGAGTGTTTTATACTCATTTTGGATTTGGATTACACCGCTTTTTGCATATTTTATTTTGAGAGTTGTGCCATCAAGATAATAACGAAGCATTTCACTCTCGCGAATTTCGTGCTCGGATTCATCCTTGAAAACGATTTCGTCCCCGTCGTATTGCTCAATTTCAACCTTACAGGTGAGCCAATCGATTTCAATTTCGGTAACAGGTGCGGAAACGGATGCTCCGCCCGCGATATATTTCATAGCGTCGTCATAATTATAGCTGAGCTGACAGGCTGTCAAGGAAAACGCAAGCATTGAAATCAATGTAATTACTGAAATAAGTAATGATATCTTTTTCATTTTATCACCTTATCTGAACTCGCTAAGGTCGGAGTTTAACATTCTTTCTCTCATTATAGAATAATGCTCGTTTACCGAGTCGCTTGTCATAATATCAAGGTATTTACGCATAGCCTCGACCAAAATTTCGGGACTGAGCGTTTTTTCCGCGCTTGAATGTAAAATCACGCCGATTTTAAGCGCGTTTTCTTCGCAATTTACGTCAAATTCCTTAATATATTCGCTAACGTTTATCTCCTTTACGCCGCTTTTCGTTTTTTTGTCAAGCAAGCATTCGCCACTAAACAGGGACTTAACCTTTTCGGCAGTATTTTCGCCGATTTTTGGCGAAACGAGCGTCATTTTATATTCGGTAAAGGCGATGTCCTTAATCTTGTTTTCGGGGTTATATACCTCTAAAACGCGCATTTCACGTGGGAAATTGCGATTTAAGCGCTCCTTTATTTCCTCGCAGCTCATATATGAATTTAGCTTGATGTCAAGAAGCTCACATACGCTCTCAACACCCGTCGGCAGCGGCTGAGCAAAAACCATTTTCGGTTGTGGATTGAAGCCCTCGCTATACCAAATATCAAGCTCCGCGCGCAAAATAATCCTTTGCATCGTGCGCGCAAGGTCAAGGTGCGAGATATACATAAGGTCGCCAACCTTGGAAAATTTAATTCTAACCTTCGTTATTTCCTGTGTGGGCACCACGTTAGCTCCTTTCCAAGCTTATTTGCGCCACAGCCCGAGCATTTTTCCTTGCAGTTCGGTGTGGTTACGCTTTCGTAAGCCTTTTTGTTTTCGCTAATTAAGAAGCTCTTAGACACGCCAATATCGATAACGTCCCAAGGCAAAATCTCATCGTAGCTCATTTTACGCGTTGCGTAAAAGTCCATATCAATTCCTACGGTATTAAATACGTCGAGCCAATTTTCATAGCTGAAATATTCATCCCACGCGTCAAAGCGCATGCCTCTTCTCTGTGCCTCGTAAATTGCTTTACTTAACCGTCTGTTGCCCTTTGAGAATACGGCTTCAAGGCGCGAAACCTTTGCCTCGTGCCAATTATATCGGATTTTATGGTCTGTTATCTTTTCGGCGAGGAAAATTTGCTTATCTCTTAGGCTTTCAAGCGTGTCCTGCCCCTCCCACTGGAACGGAGTGTGCGGCTTTGGCACGAAGCAGGAAACGGAAACGGTAACAGATACGGGGCGGCGTGAGCGACCCTCTGTCTTATAATACTCGTCAACGACGAGCGAGGCGAGCTTTGAAATGCCCTCAATATCCTCGTAGGTTTCCGTTGGCAAGCCGTTCATAAAATAGAGCTTAACCTGGTTTTTGCCGCCCTCGAACGCGAGGTGAACGGCGTTTAATAAATCCTTTTCGTAAAGGTTTTTGTTAATAGCATCGCGCAGCCTTTGTGTGCCTGCCTCGGGTGCAAAGGTAAGACCGCTTGAGCGCACGCCCGAAATCTTTTGCATAAGCTCACGCGTGAAGCTGTCGGCACGAAGCGACGGCAGGGAAAGATTGATTTTCTTTTCGTTCGTCCAGTCAAGCAAGAGATCCGTTGCCTCGTGCAAGCAGGAATAGTCACTTATTGAAAGTGAGGTTAGCGAAATTTCGTTATAGCCTGTGTTTTTGTAAATTTCCTTAGCCTGACTGTTTAATACCTCGGCACTCTTCTCTCTTACAGGACGGTAAACCATACCCGCTTGGCAGAAGCGGCAGCCGCGAATGCAGCCACGGAAGGTTTCAAGCATAATTCTGTCGTGAACGGTTTCTATATACGGCATAACGGGCTTCGTCGGGAAATATGAGGTATTTAAGTCGTTTACTATACGCTTAACTACCTTTTTCGGTACGTCGTCGTATTTCGGCTCAAATTTGCTTATCGTGCCGTTTTCGTTATACTCCACGGTGTAAAGTGAGGGAACGTAAAAGCCGTCAAGGTGTGACGCCTCGCGCAAAAACGCACTCTTTGTATAGGTGCCGTTTTCCTTCATTTTTGTGTAAAGCTCGACAAGCTCGACTAGAGCCTCCTCGCCCTCGCCGATACTGAAAATATCAAAGAAGTCGGCAACAGGCTCGGCATTATAGGCGCAAGGACCTCCGCCTAATATAATTGGGTCGTTTTCGCCTCTTTCGTGCGCCCATACGTTAAGACCGCTGAGGTCTATCATATTTATAGCGGTTGTATAGCAAAGCTCGTATTGCATTGAAATTGCCATAATATCAAAGTCCTTAATTTCGTCCTTTGATTCGAGCGCAAAAAGCGGAATTCCGTTTTTACGCATCTTTTCCTCCATATCGGGCCAAGGCGCAAAGCACCTCTCGCACCAAACGTAGTCAAGAGCGTTTAATGCGCCGTAAAGGATTTTCATACCAAGGTTGGACATACCTATTTCGTAGGTATCGGGAAAGCAAAATGCAATTCTCGTCTTTATTTTTTCCTTGTCCTTGCAAATTTGTCCGAACTCACCGCCCGTATATCTTGCAGGCTTGGAGACGGATTTTAAGATTGTACTGATATTTTTTTGCATTATTTTTTACTCGGCATCATTATAACGGTGATGATATACATTAAAATTGCTGTAAGCACGTAAAGGAGCGAAACGAAGGCAGAGTTAACCGCGTTAACTAAGCCGAAAACGCCAAGCCCGATATATGCAAAGCCCGCAAGGGAGCATAAAGCACCGAATGCCTTTAATACCTTTCTGGTTCTTACTATTCGACGGCACATCGTAATTGCGCGCAAAAGTGCTGATGAGGTTTGCTTTGAGATAATTTTTCCGTCGCATCTGTGCGTGCTTGACGGGATATCGTCGTACGCCTCAAGCTTAATTACGCGCACCTCTTTTTTGGAGAAGCCGCCAAGTCGCTTAACTAAATCGTTGTTGATATTTGGGTCGAAGGTTCTAATTCCTATTGCCAAGGACTTAGAGTTCATCTTCTTCGTTGCCTTGACAAACTGCTGATTAAGCTCGTATTTTATATACATTTTCGAGCATAAAATACCGTTGCACGCCATATACATAACCGCCATATCGGTTTTGTCCTCGCGCTCGCTTCCAACCTCAATGCCCTGCGCGGTCATACCGTATTTATCAGCAAAGATAACGCTTTGACCGTCAACGCTAACGCTTAAGTAGCTTCTGCCCGAGCAAACGAATTTCGTCCTTTGGCTCTTTGGCATTGCATCGTTCAAAACCGCGTCGAAAACGTCCGCGAGTGGGCCGCCGATAACGGAAAAGCCGCTTGCCGCAAGGTAAGTGATTTTTTCAATAGTATAATCGTTATAGCCCATAATGTTCTTAATTTTAACGTTACGGGGTGGGAATGCGGTGGTATCGTTAACAACTATTGCCTCAATCTCGGAAAATTCGCCTATTGCGTCCTCACCGATGATAGAAACTCCGTCACCGTCGAGCGTTGTGTTTGCAAGCAAGAACGGCACGCTGTAAATAAACAAAATTCCAACGGGAACGATAACCTGTATGCCGCTTAAAAATACGTTAAGCGCATCGTACGCAACTCTTATTCCCCAAAGCTTCGCTGTCGTATCAAGCTCAACGTTTGTCTTAATAGCGATAAACGAGAAAACGAGCGATAAAATAAATGGGAAAACGAGCGCAAGCGCGTAATATGGCTTTAAGAATTTTGAGGTCATAACGGGTGAATTTGTGTTTTGGAAATAGTTCTTAACAAACGGAGTTTTCGCCACGCGCGCAATTTTGCCCGTAAACTGACCGCTTGAGGTTGTCGTGAACGTGTCGTACTCTGCCTCGGCGGTATTTTCGTTTACTCTTTCAAGCACGAATTTTGACCTGTTAACGCTAAGAATATTGAAGCCGTAAAGCTCTCTTTTAATGTTAAATAACGTGTAAATCAAGCTTCCCACCATAGTTAAGGCAGCAGGGAGCATGAAAAGCTTAACGTCGAAATCGTGTAATAAAAGCTCACAGCAAAGCGAGGTCGCAAGCTGCAAAAGCGTTGTAAGGAACACGATGGGAACACAGCTCTCGGGTAAAAATTCCTTATTAAAAATCGAGCGTGTGCCGTGGTAAATCTGCTCTCTTGCACAAATTGCAATTCCAACGAGTAATGCAAAGCTTACAAGCATATGTATGTAAGGATGTCCTGTCACGTCAAAATACTCAAAAATAGGATGCCAATCTGCCGAAAACAGTGGGAAAACCGTTTCAATTAAGAAAAGAAACACGCAAAATACGGTAGCTATAATAAATTTTCTTGTAACTCCGCGCTTTGCATAGCGATACATATCGCGAATTTCCGGTCTTTGCGCGATATCCGTATATTCGTAGTCGTCGGCGTGGATATTGTCCTTGCCGAAATCCGCATCGTCCTTATCGGAGTCGGAAATAGTCTTAAACGAGCCTGTTTCGCTAATGCCGAAGGCTTTTTTGAATTGCTTGTCGGCGTCGGTGGAGCTTGCATATTGCTCGTCAAGCTTAAAGCTCTCCTTTTCGTTATCTCCGCCGTGGAAGGTGGCAACGTAGCCAAGATGG
>JBGVIN010000025.1:0-6029 GCA_045123255.1 Eubacteriales bacterium | reverse complement strand
AAAAACAGACACAAAAAAATGAAGAGAACTTGCAATTTTTGCAAGTTCTCAACAATATACCGCTTTGAAATCAATATATATTATGGTTTTAGACGAGAATGTGTCTGTTTTTGTTCTGTGCTTATTGCAACAGCCCCTTTTATTTTTCAAGCTCACCGCAAGCTTCCCCATTATAATTCCAAAGGAAGTCCTCAGCGGTTTTATAAAAGGTCACGGCTATTTGGTCATCGTTAAAGCCAAAGCTCATTGATAAATTGCCAAAATACTTATCGATGATTTGTGAACATATCATTAGCTTGTTTTCAGAAACCCACGCGCCCGAGGTTGCACAGTCGTATTTGAAGCCGTTTTCTGTACGCACTCCGCCGATTTCGTCTGAATAGCCAAGCTCGGGAAATTTACCAAAATTGTTTTCGTTAATCTTAAACGAAAGCACCATTTCGCCGTTTTCGTTAACGTACCGAAGCTCGCATGCGTCATCTCTAAAGCTAAAGGTAAGCTCCTTTAAGCCTAACTCATTTTCAAAAAATACGTATTTTTTGCCGTCGATTTTTTCTTGCCACTTGGATTTTTCTTGCCCGCTTAGTGCAAAAAGCGATAGACCCTGTGTCGCATTTTTCATATTTTCATATGCGACCTTGTCCTCACAAAGCGGCTTACTCTCCAAATTGTCAACCACTAAATCGAAAAAGGTTGAAAGAATAATCTCGTGGGCGTAGCCACATCCTTGGTTGTCGGCTGTGCAAACAAAAATCAAGTCGTAGTCAGGGAGGCAAACCGTAAGCTGGTCACCCATACCGACAAACGCAAAGCCGTTTCTCTCAGTTCGCCAAATTTGATAGCCGTAGCCGTGACTAAGAGAGTCAATAAAGGCGGTTTCCTTGTTGTCGGTAAGACACGAGGTTGCTTCGCGTAAATAGCTTTCGCTAACAAGCTGCTCACCGCGCCAGCTGCCGTAGTTCATAACAAGCCTGCCAAATGAAAGCATATCGCGCGAGGTGCAAAGCAGCGCAGAGTCGCCCCAGCTCTCACCCGTAGGCGTTTTCAAAATTCTTGCCGTCTTAAACGTGCCAAGGTGAGAAAAAATCCTTTCGTTTAAGTACTCGAAAAGCGTTTTGCCCGAAAGCTTTTCAACAAGGCAACAAAGCACCTGTGACCCTTGGCTGTCGTATTGCCAAAGCGTACCGGGGGCGCGCAAGGCACCCTCGCGGTCATTGAAATAAACCTTGCACCTGTCACGGCATTCGTGATTGAACCAATCCTTGCCGTAGCCAACCGTTGACATCATAAGCATTTGACGAATTGTTTGATTTTTCAGTGATTTGCTCAAGGGCGTGTCTATTTTTTCGGGAAAATAGTCTGCAATTTTGTCATCAAGGGATATCCTTCCCTCATCAAGAAGCAAGCCGATAGCAACCGAAACGTAGCTTTTGGTCTCGGAGTACATTCTGTGGCAAAAATCCTTGTCAAAGGGCACCCAATAAAACTCACCGAAAATATTATATCCACGGCACAAAATCACACTGTGCATATGTAAACCGCGTTTGTTAAGCCCAAGTATGAATTTTTCGAGATATTTTGATTTAAGCCCAACCGACTCGGGCGTAACACTTCTGAACATAAAACCACCTCGCGTAATTTATAAATTTATTGTATCACACGTAAAAACAAAATTCAACAAAAAAGAGGCGAATTTTCGCCTCTTTCATTATTAAATTAAAATGTAAAGCATAGCTTGTAGAGCGGAGGCTTATTGCCGCCGTTAAGGGAACGCTCGCTTAGATTAAAACGTAAAGAACGAGCAAAAGAATTGCACAAACAGAGAAAACAATACCCAAAACAGAGAAGCAAAGACCAACAAGAGGGGAAGCCTGCGGCAAATCCTTCTTTTGTCTGCCCTTGTTTGCCATAACGAGTGCAACTATTGAAGCAACAAGTGCTATTGCAAAGAAAGCAATAGAAATTATTGCAAATATAAGTCCTACAACCGGAACCTTAACGAGCAAGAAATGGAAAAGCACAGCGGCAATTCCAAAGAGCGAGGCGATTAAGCCGAGGGCAACCGCACCGAACGCAATAAGCACACTAAGATTTCCAAGCACGTTTGGCTGAACCTCGTTCGGGTCGAATTTTTTCTTTTTCTTCTTTTCCTTAATAACCTGTGGTGCAGGAATAGCAAGATTATCAGTCGGCAATCCGCATTCAGGACATTGCTTTAAGTTATCGGCGATTTCTGTGCCGCAGTAGTTACAAATCATATAAAATCTCCTAAATTTGTATTCATAAATACATTATAATAATAAAGTGCATTTTTGTCAAGTGTTTTAGAGAAAAACGACAAAACATAACTCTAAAACCGCATTATTTTTGGAAAATCTATAATAATAATTATTGAAAAAATGAAAAAAATATGGTAAAATCAATTTGCAGGTAAGGAAAAGCTACAGTATAAACAAAAGGGAGGGGGAAAAATATGCTTGAAACAGTTTTATTGACCGCGCTCGGCGTTGGCGGTGCAACCGTTGTCGGCGCTCTTGTTGGATTTATTTTCAAAAAGCCCTCGCAAAAGTTTAATGATATTACGCTTTCCTTCGCCGCAGGCGTTATGCTTTGCGCCGCAACCCTTGGACTTATTGTTCCGTCGCTTGAAATGAGCATAAGCTCGAAAAAAATCGTTACAATAATAATTACGGTTCTTGGTATTTTCCTTGGCGCAATTTCATTGAATTTAATAGATAAATTAGTTCCGCACCTTCACAAAATGACGGGCGTGGATATAGAAAACCATCCACACAAAACGGAGCAGCTTAACAAGGTCTTGCTTTTCGTTATCGCAATTGCAATTCACAATCTCCCTGAGGGTATTGCCGCAGGCGTTAGCTTCGGTAGCGAAAACACCGCGCACGCACTCGTTGTTGCAGGCGGTATCGCACTTCAAAATATCCCTGAGGGCATGGTTATTATAGCGCCGATGGTTTCATCAGGCATTTCCAAAAAGCGCACCTTTTTAATCGCACTTTCAACAGGTCTTATCGAGGTTGTCGGCACACTCGTTGGCTACTTTGCCGCAAGCGTTTCATCGTTCATTTTACCGTTTGCTCTTGCGTTTGCAGGCGGCACAATGCTATATGTTATAAGCGACGAAATGATACCCGAAACTCATTCTCACGGCAACGAGCGCGTCGCTACGTACGCCTTGCTTGTCGGCTTTGCGGTTATGCTCGGGTTTGATTTCTTGCTCGGTTAAATAAAAAGCGGAGAATGTAAAAAGTTAAAAAACAGACACTCCCTGCCACATTTTTCTTTTTTAGCAACAAAAACAGTTAAAAACACAGCTTTCTGTGTGAAAATATATAAATGGAGGAATTTATTATGAAATATGTTTGCGACGTATGCGGATACGAGTACGATGAGACACTCGGTGATCCTGACAACGGAATAGCTCCCGGCACAAAATGGGAGGACTTGCCAGAGGATTTTATCTGCCCACTTTGCGGCGTTGGTAAGGATGCTTTCTCAAAGCAATAACTCAATTGAATTATGAAAAATGCGCGGATAAAAATCCGCGCATTTTTCCTTAAAATAGACACTCCATCTGCCGTTTTGATTTTTTCATTGAAATTTTACCCCGATTGTGATAAAATTGATTTGAAAACGATAAAAAAACGTCTTATCACGCCAGGGCGGCTTGCAACTTAAAACCAAATACCTTTCGGAATGGAGATTTTTAGATGAAAAATATTAAAATAGGAAATATGAATGCATCTGCTGTTTCTCTTGGTTGTATGAGAATGGCGGGGCTCGAAAAAAATCAGGTTGATGCAATTATCAATACAGCGCTTGATAACGGAATAAATTATTTCGACCATGCGGATATATACGGTGGCGGCGACTCAGAGCGCCTGTTCGGCGAATATCTTGCACGAAATAAAGGGGCGCGACAAAATATGCTAATTCAAACTAAATGTGCAATTCACGACGGTCAGTTTGATTTTTCCAAGGAGCATATTATTAAATCCGTTGAGGGCAGTCTTTTGCGTCTTGGCGTTGACTACGTTGACGCGCTTTTGCTCCACCGCCCCGATACGCTAATGGAGCCTGAGGAGGTTGCAGAAGCATTTAACACTCTTGAAGCAAGCGGAAAGGTTAGAAGCTTTGGTGTTTCAAACCAAAATCTTATGCAAATAGAGCTTCTTAAAACTGCCGTTGTGCAGCCGCTTATTATAAATCAACTCCAATTTTCAGTTGTCGAGGCGGGTATGGTTACCTCCGGCATGAACGTAAATATGAAAAACAATGAGTCATTTATGCACGACGGCGGAATTTTGGAATATTCAAGAATTAAAAACATTACAATTCAAGCGTGGTCACCGTTCCAACGCGGATTCTTTGGCGGCACATTTATAGATAATGAAGATTTTCCAAAGCTAAATCAAAAGCTCGGTGAAATTGCAGAAAAATACGCTATTACCAAAACAGGCGTTGCCGCCGCTTGGATTTTACGCCACCCTGCGAATTTTCAGCTTATTGCCGGAACAATGAACCCACAACGCTTAAAGGATATTTGCCAAGGTGCCGATATAACGCTTACCCGTGCAGAATGGTACGAAATTTACCGCGCCGCAGGTCATAGCCTGCCATAAATGCGAAAAATGTTGAATTATATCAAGTTATGTGATATACTGATTCAAAATAACAATTTTGAGGTAAAAAATGGCTGCTTATAAAACCAACAAAAACGGCATAGTCGAGCTTCTTAGATTTGTTTGCTCTGTCTGGGTCGCTTATTTCCACGGCTTTTTTCCAATACTCAGTGACAAATTTAACGGAGTTATTTTGCCCGTTGACTTTTTCTTTCTCGTTACGGGATTTTATTTCCTTAAATCAATTGAAAAATTCAGAGTAGGGCCGTTTTGGCACGGAATTCGCTTCGTTTTTTTGGATAGAACCAAAAGATTTATCGTTCCTCTTATAATTGCCGCATCATCGGTTTTGTTTTGCAACGTTTTTGCAGAGCTTGACCTTGCCTTTAACTGGCCACTTAGCTTTTTGTGGTTCTTTGCCGCTCAATTTACGTTTTTATCATTTTACTACGTGCTTCGCAGAAAAATCAAAAAAACGCTCGTGTTCAATCTTGTATGCGGAGTAATGATTTGTATCTCACTTTCGCTATTCAAATTTGAAATTAAAGCGTTTGATATATGCTTCCGCGTGCCCGCTATGCTTGCTATCGGTATGCTGCTTTCGCAAATTCCAAAGATAAATATTAAGCTTAAAAATGAAATCAGGGCGAAAAGACTTAATATTGCCATAAACGCGGTGGGCTTTGCATTTTCTGCCGCCACTGCCTTTTATCTAATATATAGGCCCGAATACGCAGTATGGAAAATTCACTTAATTTGCTGCTTGCTTTTCCCCGCAATACTTTATTTTGCAACCTCACTCCCCGTGCGTAGCAGATTTCTTAATCTCCTCGGCGAAATCAGCCTCTTTGTGTATCTTGCCCAATGCCCAATCCTTATCCACCACTATTTCGTCATCGAGGACACAAAAAAGCAATTCCCCTGGCTCGTAATCTGCGCCCTCTTCCTATTCCTGCTCAATAGAATTATCAACCGCATATCAGCCACCAGAAAGCTAAAACGCGCCGCATAACGCGCCACCCCAAATACATATTGTAAACAAACATTGTAAACAAACATTGTAAACACACATTCTAACCCCGGCGCTTAATTGCGGACGAGAATTCAACCCTCACTGCCGTATTGGTCGACGCCCGGCTTGTTTGATAAATGCTTTACTAACAGCAAACACGCAATTGTTAAACTTGACGTTCAACAATTGCGCGTTTCTTTTGTGTGACAAAACTCGAACCTTCGGCCTCTACCACCCCAACCGACCCGAATATCTTTTTCTAGCCGTTTTTGCTTTTTCTAGCCCTTTCTGCTACGCAAAAACGGCTTTTTCATACTCTCGTGCACTCTTGTCTCCGTGTACTCCGGTTCTGTTTATGGTCAAAGATGTGGTCA
>JBGVIN010000024.1:0-4864 GCA_045123255.1 Eubacteriales bacterium | reverse complement strand
AAAGTGCGGGTCTTGGCTTTTTTGGGCGGCCGATGATGATGAACACTTAGTCTTGCCCTTAAAAGCTACGGTTGACGGAACAGAGAGCCTACTCTATTCTCGTCTCTGATATAGGAAGGAGTTAAATTCTATTTAATATATATGAAGATATTTAACGCTTTGGGCATTTAGTCAATCACGACTGCGCCGCTTCTTTGCGCCCACGAAGCAGCCAAACGCCCAAAGCATTCGCCTTTTCGGCATACGAAAGGAGTGTTTTCTTTGTTTTTACATTTAATTAATCTTTTATTTTTCGTTTTTATCGCAAAAAAAGAACAAATTCCCGAAGAAATTTGTTCTTTTTAGTTTTTTTATTTTTTCCAAAGCTCCTCTAACGTATCAACGTGCTGCTCTTTGAAAATTTCGCCCGTGAAAAGGTCAAGGTCGTAAACGAAATATCCGTTTTCCCCTTCAATTTCGAGAATGACAATATACGCAGGACGGATTTGACCCTTATGCTCAACGAACCAGAAATAAACCTCGCTGTCCTTTACCTTATTAAGGTCAATTCCCTTCTTAGAAGCAACGCTTGAAACAAGCTTGTTGATTTTTTCGTCATTTTCAATCTGATCAGGCTTTTCGCCATCGCTCGGCTCATCACCCGACGGTGGAGTTGGCTCGTCACCTGACGGTGGAGTTGGTTCGTCGCCTGACGGTGGGTTATCAATTGGCGGAGCAACAGGCGGCTCGCTCGGCTTTTCAGGCTCGGGCGGATTTTCGGGTTCAGTTGGCTTTTCAGGCTCAGATGGTTTTTCGGGTTCGCTTGGCTCTTCACTTGGTGGAGGATTTTTTTCTTCCTCAAGCACTTTGTGAAGCGTATCAAGCTCGCCTATTGACATATTTATGAGGTTTTTCACGTCCTCGCTATCAATTCCGTCAAATTCCTCGACCATTTTGTCAACGAAATGCATTTTACCCGGGGAGACACCGTTTTCCTCTGCTCTTTTTATTAAGTCCTCGTCAACCGTTATTTTTTGAGCGATAACCTCGCATTCTATATTTGCATCCTCAAACGCCTTGCCGATTTTGTCACTGACGTCCGCCAAAACCTCATCGGCGTGGGTATCATCCTTACCGCTAACGCTGACAAGAATTGAATTTGAGCTCTCTGAAAAATATCCGTTTTTGCTCATAGCGTCAATAATTTCATTAAACGCGGTGGTAAAGTCAACGTTTTTAAGCTCCAAGCCCGACAAAATCGATATAGCATCCTCATTTACCGCCTTGGCGCTAATGACCTTATTTTCAGCATCAAGCGAAAGCTCCACGCTTGGGTTGACGTCCAAATATACGAAAGCGTCAGCCTCAGGGGTAACCACGTCGTCGCCACCTCTTTTCGAAAACAGACCGATGGAAACGCCCGTTATTATAATAATGAAGCAAACGGCAATTGGTAAGGCACGCTTAAAGAAGATGTTAAAGTCAAAGCTACGCCTTTTTTTCGGTTCCATAACAGCCACCGCTTCTTGAACAGTGGAGCGACAGCTCTTTTCTATTTTTTTATAAAGCTCAGGTGTTTCTTTTCTAAAATCCTCTTTGATTTTAGCTTTAATTTCGCTCTTATTCATGCTCCACCTCCTTCACCTCAGCTTGTAGCTTTTTGATTGCTCTGTTGTATTTTGAAAGCACAGTAGATAGTGGCTTGTCAAGCAGCTTTGCAATTTCGCGATGCTTTAAGCCCGAAACGATGTGCAAGGAAATTATTTCTCGCTCCTCCTTGTCAAGCTTGCTTAGAACCTCACGCAAGAACTGACTGTTCACAACTTGATTTGTAAAATCGCTTTCGTTCGATTTTTCCCCAATCGCCTCGTCCAAGGATGCGCTCGGCTTATTTGCGTTACAAAGCTTTCTTATTAGGTTTAATTCTATTGTAAATATCCACGCAAGCGGCTTGCCCTCAGCTCTGTACTGCTTGGCGTGCTTGTAAATTAGAACAAAGGTGTCGTGCGTAATATCCTCAGCATCATGCTTATTTGCAAGCTTCGATATCGCATACGCATATATATCGGTTTTAATCAGCTCATATAGCCTACTGAGCGCATCCATATTGCCGTTTGCAATCCCTGCAATTTGCTCCTCGATTTGCTCTGCGCGGCTAAGCTGTGATTTTTCCGAAAGTGTATATAAAATCAGCACAGCTTTTTACCTTTCATTATAAATATTTATCTTATTATAACATACAAGGCAAAAAATTTCAACACAATGATTTGTCTTTGTTCTTCATATAATTAAGAGATTTTTTTGTGATTTTATTGCAAAAATATGAAAAAAGCTCGCAAAACGCGAGCTTTTTGATTAAATTTTTGTTGTTGGAACGGTCTTGTCGTGGTGCTTGATACGGTTGCTGACCTTTTTGGTCTTATCGATTTCACCTGCTTTTTCAAGTGAAATTTTTGTAAGGAACGGACCAACTATCTCATAAACGAGAACCGAGAAAAGAACTACGTTTGAAACGGTAGCACCGATTTCTCCGCCGAATTCCATAGCTCTCATAGCCATACCGAGCGCAACGCCTGCCTGTGGGAAAAGCGTAATACCGAGATATTTTCTTACGTTTGGCTCTGCTTTTGAAATTGTCGATGAAATAGAAGCGCCGAAATATTTTCCGACACAACGGAAAACAATATAAACAACGCCAACCAAGATAAATACCCCGTTTGCAAATACGCTGAGGTCAAGCTCTGCTCCGCTGATAACGAAGAACAAAACGTAAATAGGCGCTGTCCAGCGGTCAAGACGGTCCATAAGCTCTGCTGAGAAATCACAGATATTGCAGAAGATTGTGCCGAGCATCATACAGCTAAGCAGTGACGAGAAGCCGATATGTAATGAAGCAAGCTCGCCAAAATGGATTGCAGGGTACTTAACGAGTGAAATTGCAACCGTTAAGAAAACGAAGCTAACGGAAACCGCCAAGCGCTTTGAGCGCGAATGGAAAAATCTTTCGATAAACGTAAAGATAAGGCCCATAAGTGCGCCAAGCAAAAGTGAAAGAATAACCTCAAGCAGTGGCTCTACCGCTACTGAAATTACAATTTGCAAGAAGCTTGCACCCTCGCCAATTCCGCCTGCCATTGATTTTGCAACACCGAAGGAGATTGCAAAAAGGACAAGACCAACCGCGTCGTCAAGTGCAACAACGGGCAAAAGCGTTTTGGTAACAGGTCCGTGCGCCTTATACTGCTTTACAACCATCAAGGTTGCCGCAGGAGCTGTGGCAGATGCAACCGCACCGAGGATAATTGCCGCCTCGAGCGGAAATTTATGAGGAATAGCGAAGTGAAGCGCAATCAAAACGGCATCAACTACTATAGTGGTGAAAACCGCTTGAAAAATACCAATAATAGTTGCGGATTTGCCGAATTGCTTCAAATCATTCATTCTAAACTCGTTGCCTATCGAGAATGCGATAAAGCCGAGTGCAACGTCGGAAATAATTTTGAATTGTCCCGAATGAATTGCCTCCTTCGTAAATCCAAGACCCTCTACGCCAAACGCGCCAAGACAGAAGGGTCCAATCAAAACGCCCGCAATTAAGTATGCTGTAACCGCAGGAAGCTTGCACACCTTAGCAAGACGTGATAAAAGAAGTCCTGCAAAAAGTGCAACTGATAATGCAAATAAGATAGCCATTTCTTTTTTCCTTTTATAATTTTCGATAAAATTTTACAAAACATCAACTATTGTAATACTACTTATATGCTTTGTCAAGGATAATTTTGATTTTTTCGAAAATATTTATATAATAATGCAAAAGTTCAAAATTGTATCAGGCTCACTCCGCTGCCTTAAAATTATAAATAGGCTTTATTTTTGAAATTATCGTCGCGGTTGGCTCAATATTCTCAATTATCTCGTCTATGCTCTTATATGCCATTGGAGACTCGTCAAGAGTATCGGGGACTATGCAGGTTGAATATATACCTGCCATCTCTTTCTCGTACTCTGCCATTGTAAGCTGCTCAAACGCCTTTGTGCGCGACATTAAGCGTCCTGCGCCGTGCGGGGCAGAAAAATTCCAGTCCTCGTTTCCTTTGCCGATGCAGATAAGCGAGCCGTCTCTCATATTAATGGGAATTAAGAGCTTCTCACCCTGCTTAGCCGACACAGAGCCTTTACGCAAAATCATCTCCTTTACATCAATGTAGTTATGTATTGTTTGGAATGTCTCAATAGCGGTCCAACCGCATTTTTCAAGGATGATTTCAGCCATTCTTGCACGGTTTCTTTCTGCAAATTTTTGGCAAATATCAACGTCGTGAATGTAGTCATCCATAAAAGAGCCGTATAGGTAGCAAAGGTCACGGGGTAAGGTTGGCTCCTTTGCCTTGAAAGCTTTTTCAAGTGCCTTTATCGTTGCTTGAATCTCCACTCTTCTGCCCTCTAATTTATATGTGCGAATTATTTCCTCGCGCTCCTTAAAATACTCCTCCTTGCCGACGTTTAAATCTACCGCAAGCTGCTGATAAATCTCGGCAACCTGCTTTCCAAGATTACGGCTGCCCGAATGAATAACAAGATACTTGCCGCCATTTTCGTCCACGTCAATCTCAATGAAGTGATTGCCGCCGCCAAGTGTACCAAGGGAGCGCTCAAGACGCTTTGTATCCTTTAAATTTCTATAGCAACGAAGCTCTGTTAAGTCAAATCTTTCATATCTGCCGTCCCAAACCTCTCTGCCAAATGGGATATAATGCGCCGCCTCGTCCACCTTTTCAAAATCAATATCAATGCTGCCAAGATATACGGTGTACATTCCGCATCCAATATCAACTCCTACCATTGATGGCACTATTTTATCCTTTATTGTCATAGTTGTACCGAT
>JBGVIN010000023.1:0-74907 GCA_045123255.1 Eubacteriales bacterium | reverse complement strand
AGGTGACGGAAGGAGCCTGCGGAGCTTTATGCTTCGCTTTTTTCGGCACAACGCGCTCTCCTTCAGTCAGCTTTGCTGACAGCTCCCTCCCGGAGGGAGCCTTCTTTTCTACGTTTCCAAGACGCCAAGATTTTTGAGTGTCAATGTGGACCGAAGGGAGCCAAGGGTAGACCCTTACGATTATGATATAAATATAGAAAAGAGCGACACGTGGTCGCTCTTTTTTGTTTTTTCGTTGCGGTTTTTCAACATCTCAAAGCATACTGTTTTTAAGCTTGACAACCTCAAACTGCTTGTTTGAAAGAACGTATAAGTAGTCATCTACCCACACCGCGCGCATGAGCGCACGATCGCCGAGCATCGGTATATTGATTATTTCCTTTAGCTCCGTGCCGTCGTAATGAACAACGATATATCTTGACGGTGACGTGTTGTTGTAATCGTAAACGCCCAAGCCGAAAAGACCCGCTTCTCTATCTATAAAGTAGGATTTATATTCCGTGGAATAATTACCGTTTACAATAAAGTAGTCAACGCTTTCAACGCCCGTCTCGGTTTCGCGGTAGACCTCAAGCTTAAAGTTCCAATTTGCGTCAACGCCAATGCCGAGCAAATCATTGCCAAAGTCGATAAGCGAGGTTGAATAGCCCGGGATTGTGCCAGTGTCCTTGAATTTAATATCGTATACGTCTGTCAAATCAAAGAAAAATACGGGATCCTGTGTCTCTAGCGAAGTGCAAACATATGCAAAATCGCCCTTGAATTTAACCGAACGCACGGTTTCACCCTCGGGTGCAAAGCGAAGCTCTGCGTTTACGAGCGCCATCGTTTCAACGTCAATTATATATAGGTTTGCATTCGTTTTTCTGTACGCGCGGTACTCGTCATAGGTAACGTAGGTTTCCGTTGTAACCACGCGAAGCGTGCCGTTATATTCACTGAGTGAATATCTGTCCTTAATGTAGCCGTTTAGCGCGTTTTTTCCCTTTGCTTCAAATTCGCCGCCGCTATATTCAACGCGCAAAATTTCCGTTTCATTACCGCCACAGCTTTTTGACAGGTAAATATTATCGCTCGACACGTAAATATCGCCAAGGTATGAAAGGTACGCCGCCGCATCGTTCACCTTTAGCGTGCTTTCGTCCATACGGTAAGCGAGCAAATACGTATTATTTTGCTTGCCGCCCGTGTAAATTTTATCTCTTTGGAAATACTCGAAGCCATCTCCGTCGCTATACTGCGGTATTGCAAGATACTCGTATCTTGCGCGATGCTTTGTGAAAACGAAAATTTCTCCGTCGATTACGCGTGAGCTTTCGTACTCACCGAAAAGCGTTGCTACGTTTGAAACGTAAACATCCCTCGGGTTTTCCACGTTCAAGGCAACTACCGAAACAAACGGCACGCCATAAGTTCCCCTGCCTGTGTATACGTTAAAGACGTCGTTCATTACAACCGTTGCAATTTTTCCGTCAGCGGAAATATACATTTCGTTTGTGTACGTCTCGCATCTGTCAAGCACTTCATCTATTTCCTCGCCTTCGGTGTCAACCGTCAAGGAAATTTTATCTCTTACTATTTCGTTTATATTTTCAAGCGACGCTGTGCCGACGCATTTTGAGCCGACGCCTTCAATTGAGTATATATTAAGCACCTCACCGTTTAGGTGATATATATATTTTTTCGTGCGCTTAACTATATCGCCCTCAATAACGCCTGCCTCTTGTAAATCGGTCGTTTCCTCGTACTCGTTGGCTGCTTGATCGTTTTTATCGGTAGGGGCGCTCGTTTCTTGGTCTACGTTTTCTTCAAGGTCTTCCATTTGGTCAAAATTTCCACTTGAAAAGCTGTCCTTTAATAGCTCAATTATATCCTGATACTGTGTGGGAATTTCGGTTTTCGGTGTCGACAAAGCAACCTTTGACGGTGCGCCGCCGAGCGGGCCGAAGTGTAATTCGTAGTAATTTTGTGATGCACCCGGCTTATTCAGCTTATCAAGTATATCGGCAATTTGCTCATCGCGCTCGCCTATTTCGTTTTCAAGCGAGGAAATTTTTCCGTTCATAATAAGTGCCGCAGGCAACAAAATCACGTTTAAGAAAAGCAAGAAGCACGCGGCAATTGACACAGCCCTTAGCCAAACGGGCGTCTTCGTCCTTGGCTTAGCTCCTCTCGGTCTTGCTTCATTTAATATATCGTCGTCAATTAAGCCGAGCATTTTATTTAAGTCACTCTTTTTCATTTTCTACCTCCTCATATCCGTATTTTACCAAATGACGCTTGAATTTCTCGCGCAAGCGGTAAAGCATCACCTTCAAATTTATCATCTTTATTCCGTTTTCCTTGGCAATTTCCTCTAAAGTGCACATATAGAAATAGCGCTGTACGAAAACAACTCTTTTTTGCTTATCAAGGGAATAAAGGAAGGAGTTTATACATTCCTTCATTATTATTTCGTCCTCGACCGACGAGTCCTTGTCGGAAAGCACCGCTTCAAGCTCGTCAAAGCAAACGTCGCCGCTTGAATTTCTCTTTTTCGCTTTTTCCATATTGTACTTGTCAATTGCCAGATTTCTCGTTATTTTTGATACGTAAGCGCCAAGTGAGGTTGGATTTGTGGGTGGAATTGAGTGCCAAGCGCGTAAATACGCGTCGTTTACGCATTCCTCGGCGTCGCCTTCGCTTTCTAAAATGTTTTTTGCAATATAAAAGCATAGGCGGCCGTATTTGTCGCTCGTTTCCTTTATTGCCGCTTCATCTCTTTTGAAATAAAGCTCTATAATTTTCTTGTCATCCACGCGCTTCCCCCCTCTGTTATCACCCGAAAACCTTTTGCGCCCCGGGTGTTTTAGGTGCTTTCAACCAATAAGACGATATTTCGGTATGAAAGGTTACATCTTATTTTAACATTTTTTCAAAAAATTTGCAATAGACGTGTAAAATGCAACCGAGATCCTTCGGCAGGCTCAGGATGACAACGGTTGGTGTGTAATCTCCGCAGGTGCATTTCATCAACCGCAGGTTGTATATCATCACGGTTTACCGTGTATATCATCAATGCACCGCATTGTATATCACCACACGAATGTGTGTATATCATCAACGCGTCGCGTTGCATATCATCACCGCAGGTGCATATAACGTGCGCCCCTACGGATTTGCAAAATAAAAAGAAGGAGGTTTTTATCCTCCTTCTTTTTATTTTGCTTTCGTTTCGCAATATAAACAACGGTACTCGCGCTCTGCCTCGTCGGTGAGCTTGAAAATGTGGTCAAGCTCCTGCTCACAGGAGGTTATGCATCTTGGGTTTTTGCAAAAGATAACGTTTTTTAGTTCGCGCGGTAAGGAAACACTGTTTTTGCTAACGGTTTTTCCTTCCTTTATTATATTAACGGTTGCGCGCGGGTCAACGTAGCCTATAATGTCTGTGTTAAGCGAAATTTCGCCGTCAACCTTGATTATATCCTTTTTGCCCATTTTTGCACTCGTCATATTTTTCATTATAGCAACGGGAATTTCAAGCTTGTCAAGCTCCAAAAGCTTGTAAAGCTCCTCGCCCTTGCCTGCGGTTATATGGTCGATTACTATCCCGTTTTTGATTTGTTCAATCTTCACCTTGATGCCTCCTTACTCAATTTCAAGTAATTTAAGAATGAGTGCCATACGCACGTATTTGCCGTTTAACGCCTGGTCAAAATAGTGTGCGCGTGGGTCGGAGTCAACCTTTACGCTTATCTCATTTACGCGTGGAAGTGGGTGCATAATTGAAAGGTCCTCTTTTGCATAAGTGAGCTTTTCAGGGTCGAGAATGTAGCTGTCCTTTAAGCGCAGGTAGTCCTCCTCGTTAAAGAAGCGCTCCTTTTGTACTCTGGTCATATAAAGAATGTCAAGCTCGGGCAAAGCACCTACTAAGTCCTTGGTTTCGATGTATTCTCTGCCTGATTTTGTAATTTCATTCTTTACGTAGCTCGGCACCTTTAATTCCTCGGGGGAGATAAGCACGAACTTAATTCCCTCGTAACGGTTTAACGCGTTAATAAGTGAGTGAACGGTTCTGCCAAATTTAAGGTCGCCGCAAAGACCGACGGTTAAATTTGTAAATCTGCCCTTCTTGCGCTTTATGGTGAGCAAGTCAGTAAGCGTTTGCGTTGGGTGATTGTGTCCGCCGTCACCTGCGTTGATAACAGGGATTGATGCGTTCATAGCCGCAACAAGCGGCGCACCCTCCTTTGGGTGACGCATAGCAATTATATCTGCGTAGCAGGAAATCATTTTAGCGGTGTCGCTAACGCTCTCGCCCTTTGCACTTGACGAGCTGTCAGCAGATGAAAAGCCAAGCACGTTGCCGCCAAGCTCGTACATTGCCGCCTCAAAGCTAAGGCGCGTTCTTGTCGATGGCTCAAAGAAAAGCGTTGCAAGCTTCTTTCCTCTGCACTTTTCGCTATATTTCGTCGGATTTTCAATTATATCAAGAGCCTTTTCTATAAGCGCGTCGATTTCCTCAACGCTAAGCTCTTTAATATCTATTAGACTTCTCATTCGAATTTCTCCTTTTTTATTCGGACTTTATATGACGGTGAAACCGAAAAGCAATTTTATGCTCATATTTTTAACCGTCAAGACGCCATCGAACCTTTTAAGGTAGAGATTTTTAACAAAATCTCCTTTGCTTTTCTAATCGCGACTGACATCCCTACCGTACGATAGTACGCCGACGAGATGTCACTCGCACTTTTTCCCTCGCCATCTAAAGCCCAACTGTACGCTTTTCTGACGGTGGAATTATTCAGTCCGCGGTTGCGCGGATTTCATCGTTTTGCGATTTCATCCCGCAGGGATTTATTCCAAGCCTTGCTTGGATTTAATTGCATAAGCTCGCTTATGCTTACGCTCCGTAAACCTCGCGGTACTTCTTTATTCTTTCAACGTTTTCTCTGTTCGCTTCGTCCTCTTCGAGGTACTCGATAATATCGTAAACGTCAACAACGGAGTATACAGGGAAGCCAAACTCCTCCTCAATTTCAACCATTGCGCCCTTTTCGCCCTGACCCTTTTCCTTGCGGTCAACCATAACGAAGCAAGCGGCAACCTTTATGCCGTCAACGCTCTTCATAATTTCCATCGTTTCGCGAATTGCAGTGCCTGCGGTAATTACGTCCTCAACGATAACTACCTCCTCGCCTGCCTTTGGCTTATAGCCAACGAAAACGCCGCCCTCTCCGTGGTCCTTAACCTCCTTGCGGTTAAAGAAGAACGGAAGATTTAAGCCTTCCCTTGCAAGAGCAACCGACGTTGCAACCGCAATTGAAATTCCCTTGTATGCAGGGCCGTAAAGTGCAGCTTCCTTCTTTCCTAATTTGTCGAAGTACGCTTTTGCGTAAAATTCGCCCAATTTTGCGATGTTTTCGCCTGTTTTAATCTCGCCTGCGTTGATAAAATACGGGATTTTTCTGCCACTCTTCGCGGTGAAATCACCGAACTTCAAAACGCCTGCGTTTTGTAAAAACTGTATAAATTCTCTCTTGTATTGTTCCATTTTTAACTCCTTTTCAAGGCTTCTCCTCCAAACAAAGGGGAGGGCTTATTGCCCTTGTTTGTCTATTTTTCAACCCACGCTTGCGTGGATTTCATCACAATGTGATTTCATCCCAAAGGGATTTATTCTTGCGAAGCAAGATTTAATTCGAGTTGGTGGCTTAGTCCACAAACTCGTTTACGCATCTACGGTACGCCGCCACAGGGTCTGCCGCTGCCGTAATAGGTCTGCCAACTACGATATAGTCTGAGCCTATCTTCTTTGCCTCTTGCGGTGTCATAACTCTAACCTGGTCGCCCTTGTCACCGTCTGCAAAGCGCACACCCGGAGTTACGGTTACAAAGTCCTTGCCGCACACCTCGTGTACCTTTTCTGCCTCAAGCGGTGAGCAAACGATACCTGCAAGGCCTGCTTTCTTTGCGTTAGATGCATAGTGCATAACAACCTTGTCCATTGGCTCGTTGATAAGTAGGTCATTTTTCATTCTTTCCTCACTCGTTGAGGTAAGCTGAGTAACAGCTATTAAAAGTGGGCAGGTGCCGTCCTCACGTGTAAGACCCTCAAGCGCCGCCTCCATCATTGCAATAGTGCCGCTTGCGTGTACGTTTGTCATATCTACGTCAAGGCGTGAAAGCACAGCCATTGCCTTTTTAACCGTGTTTGGAATATCGTGAAGCTTCAAGTCGAGGAATATTTTGTGACCTCTTTTCTTAATTTCGCGTACGATATCGGGTCCTTCCGCATTAAAAAGCTCCATACCAATCTTAACGAATGGCTTTTCATTTTCAAATTTGTCAAGAAATGCAAAAACCTCTTCCTTGCTTGCAAAGTCACAAGCTACAATTACGTCCTTTCCCATTAGTGGGCACCTCCTATTATATCCTTAAGATTTTTTATACCGTATTTTTCCATAACGCGCGGCAAGTCTGCAATAATCTTTGGACAAGCCATTGGGTCAACCAAGTTTTGCGCGCCTATTTCAACCGCACTCGCTCCTGCGAGCATCATTTCAATTACGTCCTCGGCGCTTGCAACGCCGCCGCCGCCAACAATAGGAATTTTAACTGCCTCGTAAACCTGATAAACCATTCTTATTGCCACAGGCTTAATTGCAGGGCCTGAAAAGCCGCCCATTTTGTTTGCAATTACAGGCTTTTTTGTCTTTAGGTCTATTTTCATACCGAGAAGCGTGTTTATAAGGCTTATGCCGTCAGCCCCTGCCTCCTCGCACGCCTTCGCTATTGCGACAATATCCGTTACGTTCGGTGAAAGCTTAATTATAAGCGGCTTTTTTGTAACCGCACGGCAAGCGCGCGTTACCTCTGCCGCCGCCTCGGGGGACGTGCCAAAGGACATGCCTCCTCCGTGAACGTTCGGACAGCTGATATTAACCTCGAACCAGCCAATGCCCTCCTCCTTGTCAAGCATTTCAACCGTATGAACGTATTCCTCAACCGAAAAGCCGCTAACGTTTGCCATAACAGGCTTATGAAAGCATTTTCTTAGCTTTGGAAGCTCGTTTTTAATTACGTTTTCAACGCCCGGATTTTGAAGTCCCACGGAATTTATCATAGCGTTTTCACACTCGGCAATTCTCGGGGTTGGGTTGCCGAAGCGCGCGTCCTTCGTCGTTCCCTTAAACGAGAACGAGCCAAGACAGTTTATATCGTAAATTTCCGCAAATTCGTAGCCGAAGCCAAACGTACCGCTTGCAGGAATTAAGGGGTTATCAAGCTCTATGCCGCAAAGCTCTGTTTTCAAGCTTACCATATGATTTCCTCCTTTTCAAGCACGGGGCCGTCCTTGCAAATTCTCTTATTTCCGTATTTCGTCTTGCACGAGCAGCCCATACAAGCGCCGAAGCCACAGCCCATTCGCTCCTCAAAGCTAAATTGACCGCTTGTTGCGCTCTTATTATATACCGCCTTTAACATTGGCTCAGGGCCGCAGGTATAAACGTAGGTATAATGAACCGCATCAAACGCATCGGTGACGAAGCCGCGTATTCCGTACGAGCCGTCAACGGTTGTAACGTACGTGTCAGCGCCAAGAGCCTTAAACTTGTCCTCGTAAAAAACCTCGTCCTTTGAGCCGAAGCCGAGGATAACGCTTGGGTGCTTGCCCTCTTTTATTAGCTGCTTGCAAAGCTCGTACATAGGCGGCACTCCCGCGCCACCGCCGACAAGAAGCGGATTTTCACCACTCTTTGAGGTGTCGTAGCCGTTGCCAAGGCCTGTGAGCGTCCATATCTTTTCGCCCGCGCCCATTTCTGACATCTTTTCCGTGCCCTTGCCGACAACCTTGTAAATAAGGGTCAATTTGTCGCCCTCAACCTCGCAAACCGAGATAGGACGGCGCAGGAAAAAGCCGTCAAGCTTTAGGTTTACAAAAGCGCCTGCGCGTATTCCCTCTGTGTCGCCCGAAAGCACCGTTTCGTAGGTGTTTTTTGCGATTTTTTCGTTCTTTATTATTGTAAATAATACGTCCTTCATATAAATCCTTTAACTATAAGCTTGCCAAGCAAGCGTTATGATTTTGCCTTGGCAAAAGCTTTGGTTTTGCAAAGCAAAAGTGATGATATGATGAAATGTGCTTTCGCACTTGAAATGACAAGCAAGCTTGTCTTGAAATGATATTTACAATATCATGAAATAAAATGAATCCTATGCTCAAAAGAGCATTTCACGATTGCACAGCAATCATTTCATGACCGAAAGGTCATTTCAAGAATCCTTGGGGATTCATTTCATTGACGCGTTTGCGTCATTAAGCATCAATAGTTGAAATTGTAATTGTGATTTCCTCTAAAACGTCAAGCAAAATTCTTACCGTATCAAGTGAGGTGAAGAGCGAGATATTGTTTTCAATCGCCAAATGTCTAATCTGATATCCGTCCTTCTTACCTTGGTCGGTGTCGAGGTCGGATGTGTTTATTACGTACGCAATATGGCCCTGACGCATAGTTTCGGGAATATCGCTCGATCCGTCGCCGATTTTGCGCTTAACTCTCGTTCTTATGCCGTTTTCCTTGAAGTACTTAGCTGTGCCCTCAGTTGCTTCAATATTGAAGCCGAGGTTATAGAAGCGGCGAATTAACGGAAGTGCCTCCTCCTTGTCGCTGTCCGCAACCGTAACAAGCACTGTGCCGTAGTTTTGAACCTGCATGCCCGATGCCTGAAGTGCCTTATAGAATGCGCGGTTCAAGGAGTCATCGTAGCCTATTGCCTCACCCGTTGACTTCATTTCAGGTGAAAGGTATGCGTCAACACCGCTGATTTTCTTGTATGAGAACACAGGCACCTTGCAGTACCAGCGCTTCTTTTCCTGTGGGTAAAGGTCGAAAATGCCAAGCTCCTTGAGGCTCTTGCCGAGGATAACCTCTGTTGCGATGTCCGCAAGGGAGTAGCCCGTTGATTTTGAAAGGAACGGAACTGTTCTTGATGAGCGTGGGTTAACCTCAATGATATAAACGTCATCGTTTGAGTCAACGATAAACTGAATGTTAAATAAACCAATAATGCCGATACCAAGACCGAGCTTCTTTGAATAGGTTAAAATTTTGCCCTTGACCTTATCTGAAATCGAGAATGATGGGTAAACGCTTATAGAGTCGCCTGAGTGAACGCCTGTTCTTTCTACAAGCTCCATAATGCCCGCAACGAAAACGTCACGTCCGTCGCAAATTGCATCAACCTCTACCTCTTTACCTCTTATGTAGTGGTCAACCAATACAGGCTTGTCCTCGTCGATTTCAACGGCAGTTCTTAAATAATGTCTTAATTGCTCCTCGTTATATACGAGCTGCATTGCACGGCCGCCAAGCACGAAGGATGGACGAACGAGAACAGGGTATCCAACCTCCTTTGCAACGCGCACGCCGTCCTCGATGTTAGTAACCGCTTGACCCTTTGGCTGAGGAATATTAAGCTCCTCAAGGATTTTTTCAAACGTATCGCGGTTTTCCGCGCGGTCGATTGCTTGACAGTCAGTACCGATAAGCTTAACGCCGCGCTCGTAAAGCGGAGCGGCTAAGTTAATTGCGGTTTGTCCGCCAAGAGATGCAATAACGCCGTCAGGCTTTTCAAATTCGATAACCTCCATAACGTCCTCAACGGTAAGCGGCTCAAAGTAGAGCTTGTCTGAGGTTGTGTAGTCGGTTGAAACGGTTTCGGGGTTGTTGTTTATAATAATAGCCTCGTAGCCACACTTTTTAATTGTCGTTACCGCGTGTACGGTTGAGTAGTCAAACTCAACACCCTGACCGATACGGATAGGGCCTGCACCGAGAACGATAATTTTCTTTCTGTCTGTGAGTACGGACTGATTTTGTCCTTCATACGATGAATAGAAATAAGGTGTATATGCGCCAACGTGGGCGGTATCAACCATTCTGAAGTTAGGGATAATTCCGTTTTCGTGGCGGAACGAGTAAACCTCCTTTTCAGAGGTGCCCCAAAGCTTTGCAATATATTTATCGCTAAAGCCCATTTCCTTAGCCGCCTTTACAGCTTCTGCATTCTTTACGTTTTCGGAAAGCTTCTTTTCCATCTTAACGATTTTTTCAAAGGATTTTAGGAAATATTCCGTGATTTTTGTAATCTCGTGAAGCTCAGCAGTTGTCATACCGCGGCGAAGAAGCTCGCAAACGGCAAACGCGTTATCGTCGTGGAACTCGTTTATGTATTCAACGATTTCATCGGTTGACTTTTCGTCAAACTTAGCCATATGAAGGTGGCAAACGCCGATTTCGAGGCTTCTTGCACTCTTCAAAAGACATTCTTCAAGGTTTGAGCCAATGCCCATACATTCGCCCGTTGCCTTCATTTGAGTGCCAAGCTTGTTTGGAACGGTTGTAAATTTATCAAATGGGAAGCGTGGGAATTTTGCAACGATATAGTCAAGGCTTGGCTCGTGTGAAGCCTTTGTGCCTGCAACCTCAATCTCGTCAAGTGTCATACCGAGCGCAACCTTAGCAGTTACTCTTGCGATAGGATATCCGCTTGCCTTTGAAGCAAGAGCTGAGGAACGGCTAACGCGTGGGTTAACCTCGATAAGATAATATTCGCTCGTTTCGGGATTGAGTGCGAACTGAACGTTACAGCCGCCCGAAATTTTAAGTGCCTTGATAAGCTTGATCGCGCTATCGTTAAGCATCTTGTGGTCGTGCTCATTAAGGGTCAAGATAGGAGCAACAACGAGTGAGTCACCTGTGTGAACGCCAACGGGGTCAATGTTTTCCATACCGCAAATTGTAATTGCGTTGTCCTCGCCGTCACGCATAACCTCAAACTCGATTTCCTTGTAGCCCTTTACGCTCTTTTCAACAAGCACCTGGTGAACGGGTGAAGCAACGAGCGCGCCCTCTGCCAAAAGCTTGTATTCCTCCATATTGTAAGCAAAGCCGCCGCCTGTGCCGCCAAGAGTAAATGCAGGACGCAAAACAACGGGGAAGCCGATTTTTTCAATAGCCGCCATAGCCTCATCCATATTGTTTGCAATCTCGGAAGGAATAACAGGCTCGCCGATTTCCTGGCAAAGCTCCTTGAAAAGCTCTCTGTCCTCTGCTCTTTCAATGCTCTTTGAGGACGTGCCGAGAAGCTCAACTCCGTTTTCCTTTAATATACCCTTCTTTTCAAGCTGCATAGCGAGGTTAAGACCTGTTTGACCGCCAATGCCCGGTACAATTGCATCGGGACGCTCGTGGCGAATGATTTTTGCAACGTATTCAAGAGTAAGCGGCTCCATATACACCTTGTCCGCGATAGTAGTGTCAGTCATAATTGTTGCAGGGTTAGAGTTAACGAGAATAACCTCGTAGCCCTCCTCCTTGAGCGCAAGACACGCCTGTGTGCCCGCATAGTCAAATTCTGCGGCTTGTCCGATAATAATTGGACCTGAGCCGATAATCATAACTCTTTTGATGTCTGTTCTTTTTGCCATTTTTTACTCCTTTTCCAATTGAACTTTACAGCTCTTTTTTCTTTACTCTTGTTTTTTCGTTATTTATGTAAATTCTTATTTTTACCGATTAATTTTCTTTGCCGTTTAGTGTAACTATTTTGCCGTCCTTGACTGTTAGCAAGCACTCTCCGTACAGCTCGCAGCCCTCAAATGGAGTTGCTTTGCCCATAGAAAGGAATTTTTCGGGGTCGACGGTGAATTTTTTGCTAAGGTCAAAGACCGTATATGACTCGCCGAGCTCAATTCCAAAGCGCTTTCTTGGATTGTAGCACATAAGGTCAAGTAGCTTTTCCAAGGTAATCTCACCCGTTTTTACAAGGTGTGTGTACATTACCGCAAATGCGGTTTCAAGTCCGACAACACCCATGTTGCTGCCGCTAAGACCCTTGCTCTTTTCCTCCTTTGAGTGTGGCGCGTGGTCGGTGGCAATCATATCTATCGTGCCGTCCTTTATTCCCTCGATAAGTGCTAAGCGGTCGCTCTCGCTCCTTATCGGCGGGTTCATCTTAAATCGTCCCTCGTCCTTAATTTGCATATCGTTAAGAACTAAGTAGTGCGGTCCTGTTTCACAGGTGATGTCAACGCCGTCGCGCTTTGCCTGTCTAATTAACTCAACCGTTTCCTTCGTTGAAATGTGGCAAACGTGATATTTACAGCCTATTTTCTTAACTAATTCTATATCGCGCTTAACCTGCGCCCATTCACTCTCGGACGAAATGCCCTTCATTCCGTTTTTTTGGCAAAACTCTCCGTCGTGAATGTAGCCGCCGTTTAGTAAATCGTTAACCTCACAGTGTGCAACGATAATTTTGTCAAGCTCCCTTGCCTTTTGCATTGCAAGCGCCATTACCGTATCGCTCTGCACGCCGCGGCCGTCGTCGGAAAAGGCGATAGCCAAATCCTTCATTTTTTCAAAATCCGCAACCTCGTCACCGCCTTGACCCTTGGTTATCGTGCCGAGCGGATGTACGCCGATTTTTGCGTCCTTTTTTATTATATCGAGCTGAACCTCTAAATTTTTCCTTGTGTCGGGTGCGGGCTTTAGGTTTGGCATTGTGCAAACGTCCGTATAGCCGCCGTTCGACGCCGCGAGTGAGCCCGTTTTTACCGTTTCTTTATAAGAAAAGCCCGGCTCTCTGAAGTGAACGTGCACATCACAAAAACCGGGAAAAATAACGATATTATCATTACCGAAAACGGTGGTACCGAAAAGAGCATCACTTACAAAATTTTCATTAACCTTAAACGGTGTGTAAAGCTTCATTTGTAAGTCCTCCTTAAATATTTTTAATATTATATCAAAACATATCTAATTTGTCAATATTATTCGTCATATTTTTTAACAAAATATTGTATAAATAATAGTAGCGCAAAAAAAGATTTTTTGTGCATTTAATAGAATTAAGTGCTTGATTTTTGGCTATAATGACGAAAAGGTCATTTTTAAGATATAAATTTTAGCACGCTTTTGGGCAAAAAATACAAAAATATTGCCGTTTTTATTGACAACGCCGTTTGATTGTGGTATTATAAAAAAGAAGCGAGGCTTACGAAAATTTTAGGAGGTGTTTACCTATGGAAATCGCCATCATTGCAGACGACACTAAAAAAGAGCTGATAACGCAGTTTTGTATTGCTTATTGCGGAATTTTAAGTAAGCACTCTATCTGTGCCACAAGCACAACAGGACAGTATATTTCCGAGGCAACGGGGCTTAAAATAGAAAAGCTTCTTTCGGGTGCGCTCGGAGGTGAGCAGCAAATCGCTTCACGTATTGCGTATGACGAAATAGACATTCTTTTCTATTTCCGTTCAACCTCACCGCATAACGATTCATATTATAGCGGTCACTTAGCGGTTGAGCAAAACCTTTTGCGCCTTTGCGACGTGCATAACACGTTGCTTGCAACGAATATCGCAACCGCAGAAACAATCGTTACCGCACTTGAGCGCGGCGACCTTGACTACCGTGAGCTTATAAACCCACGCAGTGAGTATAACCTCAAAAAGAGACTTGAGGTGAAGTCTCCTGTTCCCGACGACTTCATTCTTTAGAGGGCGCAATAGCGGCGGTAGAACAAAATTTTTATAAAGTATTGACATTATGATGCCAAAGAGGTATAATAATAACGGAGAGCACCGATGACGGCTGCCTCCTCTAAAACGATTAAAGAATTAACCGCTAGTTTGGACGCTGGGCGGTTTTTCTTTTTTTATTTATCTCGGCGATTATTAAAATAGTCGGCAAGAGCGATAATCAAAAATGAAATCAAGTCAATACATAGCTTGACAGATTTATTTTTCTTGATTTCAAAAAATCGCTTGACAAACACATTTCTATTTGCTATAATATTTTCGCAATGCTACTATGGCTCAGTTGGTAGAGCACATCCTTGGTAAGGATGAGGTCATCGGTTCGATTCCGATTAGTAGCTCCAAATCGACAGGCTTTGCCTGTCGATTTTTGTTTTTATTTTTCCATTTGCCTTGATTTCGCCTTGCCTTTGTTGTAAAATATCCTTATAGCGCGAAGCGCGAAAATTTTTTAAGTCAAGGGGGCGGTATTATTTCACAGGTTGACAAAAATCCTTTCAAGTATAGCGATACGAACAAGCGATATCACACCTATGACTACTACTTAAAGCACCGCTTTGGCGAAAAATGTGCAAAAATTCCGCTTGACTGTGGCTTTAGCTGTCCGAATATTGACGGTACTGTTGGAACAGGCGGCTGTATTTACTGCTCGGGTGGAAGCGGCGCAGGGCTTTCTCGCGCTTGCCTACCGCTTTCGGAGCAATACCGTGAGGGAATTGCGGTTTTGAGCAAGAAATGGCAAACAAAAAGCTTCATTCCCTATCTGCAAGCATACACAAATACGCACACGTCCCCCGATAATTTAAGAAAAATCCTGGACCACGTGTCTAAATTTGAGGGTTGCGTGATGGTTGACGTCGCAACGCGCGCGGACTGTCTTAGCGACGAAATAATTTCCGTTTTGAATGAAATTTCGCAAAAAATACCGCTAACGGTTGAGCTTGGACTTCAAACCGCGAACGATAAAACCGCCAAGCTAATCAACCGCGGACACGATTTTGCAGCCTTCGTTGACGGCTTTAATCGCCTCAGGCGCGGAGCGCCCGACGTAAAAATCGGCATACACATTATAAACGGCTTGCCGGGTGAGGGACGCGAGGATATGAAAAATACCGCGATACGTGTACGAAATTTGCATCCCGACCTTGTTAAAATTCACCTTTTACACGTAATTTCAGACACTCCCCTCGCCAAAATGTACGAAAGAGGCGAATATACGCCCATCGACAGGCAGGAGTATATTGATACCGTTTGCGACCAAATTGAGCTGCTCCCTGACGATATAGTTATCGAGCGAGTGACGGGTGACGGAATTGCAAGCACGCTTCTCGCCCCCGAATGGTCAAGAAAAAAGGTAACGGTAATAAACGATATTGACAAGGAGCTACTAAAGCGCGGCACGTATCAAGGGATACGTGTTGACACATGAATTGATGCGTGGCATCATGAATTGTCCTACGGACATGAATTGACACAATGTGTCATGAATTGCCGTTGGCATTAAAAGAACATGGCGGAGCCAATTCATGTTTCAGAAAAACAATTAATGTGCTTTGTCACAATTTATGAAGCTCTGCTTCATTTCATGTTGCTTCGCAACAATTCATGTGCCATTGGCACAATTCATTTCGACTAAAAGGAGAACTAATATGAACGTACTTTGTATAGGAAACAGCTTTTCGCAGGACTCAACGAGATATTTACATCAGATTTCAAATGAGGAAATTTACGTACGCAACCTTTATATTGGCGGCTGCTCTCTTGAAACTCATTGGAATAATATTGTCGAAGCTCGCGCCGACTACGAATGGCAAAAAAACGGCAGAATGCTCAAAATGATGTCTATAAATGATGCGCTCACAAAGAAAAAATGGGATTTTATAACCGTTCAGCAGGTTAGCCATTTTTCGGGTATGCCCGAGACCTATGAGCCATTTCTTACTAACATTTTGGAATTTATAAAGGAAAAATGCCCGAAAGCAAGAATAGTTTTCCACAGAACCTGGGCGTACGACGACAAAAGCACACACGCAGGCTTTGTAAATTATGATAACAACCGTAAGAAAATGATTGCGGCTATTATAGAAACGAGCAATTTCTTTGCAGCTAAGCACGGCTTAGAGGTAATTCCAAACGGTGAAGCAATTGAGGCAGCACGTGATTTGCCCGAATTTCAAGGTGAAAGAAACATCAACCGCGACGGCTTTCACCTCTCTCTTGACTACGGCAGATATCTCGCCGGCTTAACTATGTACGGCTTCTTCACAGGTAATGACGCAACACTTGTTTCCTACGAGCCCGAGGACACAGACCCCGAAATTTGCCAAAAGCTAAAGGAAATTGCCCGCGACCTGACCTACAAGGGATGAATTGTTTCTTTGAAACATGAATTGACTTCGTCATGAATTGTTTCTGCGAAACATGAATTGGCAAACGCCATGAATTGACTAACGTCATTTTTAATGTTGCTTTGCGACAATACATATGCCAACGGCGCAATTTATGTAACATAGTTACAATTTATGAAGCTTTGCTTCAATTCATTTTATTTATAATATAGTGAAAATGCACAATTTAAGCGTTGTGCATTTTCTTTTTTCGCTCTCGTTTTTGTGCAAAATGTAGAAATGGGCAATTTAGCCACTTGCCTATTTACTTTGCGCCGTTTTTTTGTTATAATTATTAGGCAAAAGATTGCGCCTATACGCGGGCGCGTCAAAATATCATTTTCGAAAGGAATAACAAAATGAAAAGAAACACACTTATTAAGGTAGTTCTCTTAGTTCTCGTTTCTATCTTCGCTCTTACGCTTGTTGCTTGTACAGGCGGACAGGACGACGTTGAAAAGGTTACTATTTACCTTGATCCAAACGGCGGCACTCTCGGTGCTAACGAATCAGACGAATTTGAAGTTGCTATCGGCGAATCAATCGGTAAGCTTCCAACTCCTACAAGAGGCGGTTACGAATTCCTCGGCTGGTACGAGGACGGTAACGAAAGATGGGAAGTTGACCGTAGAACAAAGGCAGAATACGATATGGAAATCGTTGCTCTTTGGGCACCTAAGGGCGACCTTGTTACAGTTGAGTTCTCAGTTTCTGAGGGTCTTGGCGAGCAGCTCGTTGGCGACCTCTTCGTAGAGGTTGTTAAGGGTGAAAGAATTTCAACCGTTATTAACTCAATGCCATATGCTACCCGTCCTGACTACAAGTTCAAGGGCTGGAAGGACCAAAACAACAACACAATCACTATCACATCAAAGATTGATGGCGATATAGTTCTTACACCAACTTGGGAGCAAATCATTTACTGCTACGACGGAACAGAAAACCACCCATGGAACGCTTGGCAGGAGGCTACAGAAGCAACCTGTACACAAGACGCTACATCATCAAGAGTTTGCGGCATTTGCGGTCATACAGAATATAACATAACTCAACCTGCTACAGGACATAAGTTCGGTAACTGGATTATCGCTGCATCAGATAACGGTATGGTACGTTCACGTATTTGCGTAGAATGTGATGAAAAGGAAGCAGATCCGCTCGAAAACATCGCATACGGCTCATTTAATACACCTATCGTTGACGGCGACTGCTGGGGCGGCGACAAGGGTGCAAACCTTTTCGATAACAACTACACAGATAGACCTATCGCAGGTAAGGGTACAGGTGCTTTGACAGTTACAATTAACGCAAAGCAAGCAACAAAGGTTGACCTTATTGCAGTTACAGGCTTCGGCGCAGCTGCTTATAACGTAGTTGTATTCTTTAGCGACGGTACTCAACAAGACCTCGGTGTTGGTGCGTTCGGTTCAGGCGACGGTGCAACAAAGTCATTTGACGTTGGCAAGTACGGCAAAGAGGTTACAAAGATTGTTGTAACTCAGCCATCACCTTCAAACGGTACAGACTACTGGAGCGAAATCGCTATTCTCGTAGTTCCACAATAATAAGACTGACTTGTTCCCTCGAAAAATATTTTTCGGGGGAACTTTTGTAAAACAGCACATTCCCGTACGGTTTTCCGTACAAGACAAGGAGAAAAAATGAAAAAGAAATTACTTATAGCTTCCTTGATACTCGTTTGTCTTCTCTCCGTTTTCATCCTCGCATCCTGTGACGGAGGCGGTGATGACGGCCGTCCATCATATACCGTTACGTTCAATCCTAACGGCGGTGAATTTAGTGGCAGCTTGACAATTGAGGTTAAGGAAGGTGACAAAATTCCCGAGCCATCGAAGCCTACCAAAAACGGAGCTATCTTCTCCGGCTGGTATGCAGGTAAATCCTCAAGCTCTAAATGGAATTTTGAAACAGGCACTGTAACTGAAAATATCACCCTTACCGCTTGGTATGCGGGAGGCGGTGGATATTGTCAGCACGAGGAAACTTACGTTGTTGCGGAAAAATCCTACGCTGCAACCTGTGACAAAAACGGTAGAGAAACCACAAAGTGCGTAAAATGCGGACTCGAAACGTTTACTAATATCACAAAGCTCGGCCACGACCTAAAGGTAGACGTATATCCCGTTACCTGTGCCGAGGACGGATATTCACACGAATATTGCACTCGCGGATGCGGACATGACAGAACCTTTGCACAGGTTCCTGCAACAGGCATACATCAATACGGCAACCAATACGTTTCAATAATTGAGCCTACAAAGTACACCGGTGGACAAGAGGCAAAGATTTGCGACGTTTGCGGCAAGCAACAAATTTTTGATATTCCACCTGTTTCCGAAATGGAGGATTTACTTTGGGAAATCAACATCGGTAACTACACCTATACAGGCGGTAAGTACGTTGACGCTTCATTCGTTGATATTGCGAAAACAGCAGGCATTTTTGCAACCTCCTACTATACCGTTTGCTCTATTGACAAGGCAATTGACAACAGTGCCAGCACGTTCTGGTGCGCTGACACCTTGGCTGACGGCGCAAGCTTTAGCGGTGACACGATTACGCTTTCTTTCGCTCAAAAATTTGATATCGGTATGATTAGCATGATAGTGCCTTACTACTACTCTTGGGAGCTTGGTGAGGACTGCTACGTTTCCTACGACCTTGAGGCACTTATCGACGGCGAATGGGTTTTCGTTGCTAACCTTTCAGACAAGAACGCTGTATCTGCAGGCGTTAACGGTACGGTTGCATACGAGCTTGATACTCCTGTTAACACAGATGCACTCCGCTTTACCGTTAAGAATTCATCACGCTATACTCCTGCTATGATTTACGATATCTCGGTTATGGCTCACGTTGAAAATACCGAGCGCGTTGTAACCGACCTTGTAAGCTCATCCTCATATAGCGTATCGGGTAAGTACAATTCTTGGGCACCGGGCGGTGAAAAGATTTATGACGGAAGCCTTTTAACGTATTGGCAGACCGACTACAACCAAAAGGGCGGCTCAGGTGACGTTTTCGCAACTATTACTCTTCCTGAGGATATGTTCATAGCAGCAGTTCAATTTGCCGTTCCCGGAAACAACAATAAGAAGTTTGAAATCTATTATTTAGATGAAAACGGCGAATGGGTTAAGGGCAGCACCTGTGAGGTTGTTAGAGGTAAGGAAATTACCACAAGAACAAGCGGTGACTTGAATGCAAGCGGCGAAATTATAACCGTTAAAAACGGAACAGCTAACGAAAGCCGCGCTATATTTACTGTTGATATTGAACGCTTTACATCATCAATAAAGCTCGTTGTTGCTCACGAGGCAGAATATTGGACGAGCTACGTTTACGAATTTACCGCATTTACAGCAGTTGAGCAAGCGGTAATCAGCTCACCATCAAATCCAAACGGCATTGAGCAATACTCAGGCTGTAAGCACGGTTCATTTAAGACAGTTGAAACAGTTTCACCTAACTGTACAGATGCAGGCTACACACTCGTTGAGTGCTATGGCTGCGGTCTTCAAACCAAGACCGACGCTATTGACTCATACGGACACCTTTGGGGTGAGTATGAAATTTTGACGGCGGCAAGCGGCACGGATGCAGGCACAAAGCATTCAGTTTGCCTAAAGCCAGACTGTGATGCTGAAAGAATTACCAATTACTATAACGAGTATAAGGATATAAACATCACAACCTACAAGAACAACGCGCCTGCGGCTTGGGCACAAACGTTTGACGACGGTAACTATATCGGCACTTACGAATGGTTAATTCCTAAGCTTCAGCACTACGGCTGGAAGGCAACTGCGGTTCTTTCAATCACCTTCTGCGACGCATACGTTGAAAACTGGCAGGAATACTTCAAGACAGGCGTTCTCGACCTCGGCTCACACTCATATACTCACGGTGGCTACTACTCGGGCGTTATCAGTGAAAACTCACTTATCTCCGACGTACACAACGCTCACTACTGGTTTATGAGCAAGTTTGCAGGTCAAAGACTTCTCGCATTCGCTACACCTAACGGTGCAACGTCAGTTAGCACCTCAGAGTTTGTAACGGGTATTATGGCATCTGCACGTAACGGCGGTAACTCAAAATACTTCTACAACATAATTGACGAATTAAAGACAAACGGCTACGGTCAATCCGCTTACGTTGGTTCAATCACTGTTGACCCTGAAACAGGCGAGGTTATCTTTACTCAGGATACTCTCACCTCAACAGGCGAGCCTGTTTGGATTTCAACAAGACGCGCTTGGGGTAACTTCAACTCATATATCTCCAAGGCAGACCAAACAGAGGGTCCTTACGTATTCGTTACTAAGGACGGTAAGATTGCAAGCCAAAAATATAAGGCTGTTACTGAAATTCCTGTAATTGACGAAGCAACAGGCGAGCAAAAGGTTGACGAAAACGGCAACCTCGTTTGGGAAAAGCTTTCTAAAGCTCAATATGAAAAAACAGACGGCGGATATACTTATGATAACGGTAAATACACGTTTGTTGAAAACGGCGGCACGCACTCACTTATCAAGCTTCCAAACGAATACGTTTACGTTGAAAACTCTAAGGTTGGCACAAACTACGTTTACGATACGGAATCTAACCGTCTTAAAGACGTTGGAATTACCTCGGGCACTTATAAGTACGTTGAATTAAGAGATGAAAACGGTAAGCTCCTTGACAACTACTTTGAGTGGGTTGAGGTTGGCTCATACGACTTAGTTGGCGGCGAGTTCGTATTTAGAAACGACGACGGCGGTCAATACAAGATGAACCACACAGCTCTTGGCTCATACGAAAAGGGTATCAACGAAATTCTTACCGTTGGCGGTATGACAGTTGAGTGCTTGCACGAGATAGGTCAAGGCGGTACAATTTGGTCAACTTATGCTTCAACAAACTCTAAGTTTAAGTACCTTTCACAAACAGGCATTTGGGTATGCTCATATACCGAGCTTATTCAGTATATGAAGGAGCAGCTCAGTGCAACCGTTGAAACAATTTCACGCAGCGAAAGCGAGGTTGTATTCAACCTTACAGATACACTCGACGACATTATGTATAACTACGCACTTACAGTCGAGGTTGACGTTGACGACTCCTGGACAGAGGAAAACATCACAGCTACACAAAACGGTGAAGCGGTTGAGTTCTTCGTTAAAAACGGCTTCGTTTACGTTAACGCAGTTCCCGACAGAGGTAACGTTGTAATCTCATACAACGCTTAATAACAAAAGGGCTGACACATTAAGGCACAATCATAAAAAAGGGGCTTCTCGTGAAGCCCTTTTCTTTTATCAAATTTTGATATCATAATATCATGATTTCGTTAGCTAATTAACTACTATATTAAAAGAACCAAAAGCCAAGAATTTTCTTTTTATAATCCCGTTTTAACTAAAAAAGCACCGACAATCGGTGCTTTTTGTAGTATTATAGACAAGTGTTTGTCAGGTGCGCTTCTCTGATTACTGCCTCGATTTCTTCGTCCTCTTTTTTGTCGAAAAATTCGTTCATACGGCAGTATAGCTTAATGCAGGTGCATTTTTTTGGACACGCCTGACAGTTATATTGGCGCACTGTCATTCTCTTTTCAATATCGAGTGGGTAAAGTCCAACGTCGTTTTCGTGATGGCTTCTCACCCTTGATGTTGTGCGTTCAAGGCGCTTATCGCGTATAACGAGATTTATCGCGTCGCTTAGCTTATACGCGCGTTGGTCGTCGATAACGGAGATAATTCTGTCAAGGTCACGGTAATATTTTTTATTGATAATACCCTTGTTTTCCTCAAAGTAAGCTTCGTCCTCGTCAATTTTTTGGTATGCTCTTGCCACAGTTTTTTCGTATTCGTGGGTTAAATTTTCAACCTCGTTTTGATACTCCTGCCACAAAATTGGAAATTCCTTTTCGTTAAATTCTCTGTTTTCCTTGTTTTTTTGCAAGCGCTTTTTATAAATTTGCCTCGAAATAAAGGTATATGCAACCTCGATAGTTAACAAGAATGCAAACGAGGAAACGCCGTATGCACCGAGCAAGCCTATAATTAAAGTGATGACCGATAAAACTATTATTACAATACTGATAACAGGCAAAATAACGCCTATTAGCTGTAAAATCCAGTAAGCAACCAAGCCGAAAACGCAAATTGACACGCACAAAAGAAGTAAGACGAGAAGTCCTATTCTAATAGGCGTTGTCGAAAACGGTTCTTTTTCGTCCTTGATTGCCTTTTCCTGTGGCTTTTTTACGCGAAGGGCAATATACTCATCCTTACTTGTCAAAACGTCCTTGTGGCACGTTTTGTATTCCTCGACCTTGTTTGAAAGCTCGTTTAGCTGCTCTCTTTGCTCGAAAATATCTTGCATTTTTCGCCCTTCCTTTCGCTTTTTTCAGAAAAAATTTATCTGTGAAATTATTATATCACCGCACTATTTTATTGTCAATATATGAAAAAGGTCTTTATTTGTAAATTTTTGTTGTACTTTGCAATTTTGATAAAATCAATAATACCAAGTACTAAAAAGGACGGCTGAGCCGTCCCTTTTAATATTTATTAAGACTTGAAGTACTTTGCGTTTAATACAAAATAATTTACACCCGACGCCACTGTCATAAAGGTCATTAAGAAGAGTGAAACGTAGCTTAAAATCCAAAGCGTATTTACACCGAAGCCAACGTTTACCGCATATTCAAGTAAAACGATAAGAATTGCGATAATTTGAGTTACGGTCTTTGCCTTGCCGAAGAAGTTTGCGGGGATAACACCGCCGCCACCCTGTGCGGAAACAAGACGAACTGACGTTACTGCAAGCTCACGGAGGACAACAATTGTCGTTACCCAAAGAAGCACGTTTGCAAGAATTTTTTCGTTTACGCCTGAGGTAGTCTTATTTGCTAAAACAAAGAACTTAACGGTAATTGAAATCATAGCAGAGAAAACCATAAATTTGTCTGCAAGTGGGTCCATAACCTTACCGAAGGTTGTTACAAGATTATACTTTCTTGCAATCTTGCCGTCAAGCATATCTGTGAGTGAGGTAATGCCGAAAACAGCCGCCGCAATAAGTCCGCAAGCTATCGGAAACGGCTCAAGATAAATAAGCACGCCTATAAAAACAGGAACGAGAAGCGCCCTTAAAATAGTTAAAATATTTGGTACATTCATATTTTTTCCTTTCACGGAGCGTGTGATTGTAAAATTTCACACTACCGTATTTAATTTAATCAAAATGATGTTGCACACGAGGTTGAAATTCAGACACAGGGTGCCACTTTTTTCTGTAAAACGGTTTTTTTATTAAAAATTTCAGATTTTCTCTGCCAAAAAATCAAAGTCATCGAGAACCTCAATTACTTTAACGTTGACAAAATCTCCTGCCCTGTGTCGCTTTTTGGCGGTAAAGAATATCTTTCCGTCAATATCGGGGGCATCGTGCTCGCTCCTTGCAACGTAGATTTTTTCTACCTTGTCATAGTCCTCAACCAATACGGTAATTTCCTTGCCTATTCTCTTTTCGTTATATTCATCTATAACGGCAAGCTGCTCACGCATTAAAATATCGTATCTGTCCTGCTTAATTTGCTCGTCGATTTGATCGGGAAAATTATATGCGGGGGTGTCCTCCTCGCGCGAATAGGTAAACGCGCCGAAGCGGTCAAATTTCACCTCACGAATGAACTCGCAAAGCTCGTTAAAATCCTCTTCGCTCTCACCCGGGAAGCCGACAATCGCCGTTGAACGAATTGCAATACCGTCAATTTCGCGCAATTTTTTCATAACGTCACGTATCAGCGCGCCGTCACCCTTGCGGTTCATTCTTTTTAATACCGCTGAGCTTATATGCTGTACGGGAATATCTATGTATTTTACGAGCTTTTCATTTGTTTTAAGCTCGTTTATAAGCTCCGTCGTTATCTTATCTGGGTAGCAATAAAGTATGCGAAGCCACTTTACGTCCGTTTCCTTTGCTAAGCGCGAAAGAAGCTCGGCAAGCTTATATTCACCGTAAAGGTCAATACCGTATGCGGTTGTGTCCTGACCTATAACTATAAGCTCCTTAATGCCCATAGAAACGAGCGATTTTGCTTCCTCTATAATTTCGTCCATAGGACGTGAGCGGAATTTTCCGCGAATTAAAGGGATTGCACAGTAGGTGCAGCGGTTGTTACAGCCCTCGGAAATTTTAAGGTAAGCATACGCCTTATCCTCTGTTAAAACGGCTCTGTCGCCACCCAAGGCTACCTCGTTTTTGTCCTTATATTCCGAATAGCGCTCGCCGCTCTCTACCCTTTTAACCGCCTCAACTATTGAGTGTACGCTTCCTGTGCCAAGCACCGCGTCAACCTCGGGAAATTCGGTAAGCAGCTCATCACGGTATCTTTCGGACAAACAGCCCGTTACCACAATACCTTTAAGATTTGCGTTTTCTTTAAGCCACGCAATATCTAAAATATTGTCAATTGACTCCTTTTTTGCATCACCGATAAAGGCGCAGGTGTTAATTATTATAATATCAGCCTCAGTTGATTCGGGTGTTATTTCGTAGCCTGCCTTATATAAATGAGCGAGCATAACCTCTGTATCAAGCTGATTTTTAGGACAACCGAGTGAAACAAATCCTATCTTACTCATTTTGGCCCTTGCTCCTGTAAATAGCAATTTTTATTCCGTCCTTAATTTCGCCGATATTGTAGCCGTAGCGAAGGAGTGTGCCCATCATTTTCTTTACGTCGTCGGAATTACCCGATATCGGCATAAACTTGTTTTCGATAATATAGGCGCAGTTTTCCGCAAAATTAACCTTTTCAAGATTTTTCTTTACAAACTCCTGCACGTCCTCGCGCTGATAGCCGTGGGCAACAAGCTCGTTTATAATTTTAAGCTTGCCATACTTCTTTTTAAGGTAGTTTTGACAAAGAAGCTTAATTTGCTTTTTCTCGTCAATATATCCTCTATGCTCCATATAAATGGAGACGTTTTTACTAAGCTCGTAGGAATAACCGCGAGCTTGAAGCTTTGTTGTAAGTGCCTTTTTGTTGTTTTCTCCGCAGGAAAGAATTGAAAATGCCGCGCGACGAGCGTTATCAAACAGCATTTCCTCTCTTATTCTAAGAAAATGCTCGTCATCTATTATCTCGCCCTCTTCAATATCAAATCTTTCGTACTGCTCGTTTGAAACAAGCATTTCAAAAACAGTGCCCATATTTGACTTTATGCAAAAAATTCTGCCTGCGGGTGTCTTTTTTATTTTCTCAACTTTATAATAGATTTTATCTTCCATAATCAATCCAAATTAAGTGAATCGAGGTCGAAATCGTCACTGTCGATATCGAAATCCTCTTCGGGTGTGGCTTCTCCATTGGTCATCTTTTCTTTGATTTTTTCTTCAAGAACAGCCATAATCTCAGGATTGTCCTCAAAATACTTTCTTGCATTGTCCTTGCCCTGTGCAATCTTTGAGCCCTCGTATGAGAACCAAGAGCCGCTTCTTATAACGAGTCCAAGCTCAAGCGCAATATCGATAATTTCGGAGGATTTTGAAATACCCTTTCCGTAAATCATATCGAACTCTGCAACCGTAAACGGCGGTGCAACCTTGTTTTTAACAACCTTGCATTTTACGTGATTACCGTATGCAACCGTGCCGTTTTTAAGCGTGTCCGCCTTTCTTACGTCAATTCTAACCGACGCATAGAACTTTAAGGCGCGTCCGCCCGTTGTCGTTTCAGGGTTACCGTACATTACGTTAAGCTTTTCACGAAGCTGGTTAATAAAAATTACAATACAGTTTGTCTTTGCAATAGCGCCCGAGAGCTTACGAAGTGCCTGTGACATAAGACGCGCTTGAAGTCCCATATGGGAGTCGCCCATTGAGCCCTCAATTTCCTGTCTTGGCACGAGTGCCGCAACGGAGTCAACGACTATAATATCAACCGCACCCGAGGAAACGAGCTTCTCTGTAATTTCGAGTGCTTGCTCTCCGTTGTCGGGCTGAGAAACCAAAAGCTCGTCAATATTAACGCCTATTGCCTTAGCATATACGGGGTCGAGTGCATGCTCAGCATCGATAAATGCAGCTGTGCCTCCAAGCTTTTGGCTTTCCGCTACTGCGTGAAGTGCAATAGTTGTCTTACCTGATGATTCAGGGCCGTAAATTTCTACAATTCTTCCCTTTGGAAGTCCGCCAACGCCAAGGGCAAGGTCAAGTGTAAGTGAGCCTGTTGAAATTGCACCTATTTGAATATCTGCCTTGTCACCGAGACGTCTAATTGACTCCTCGCCGCATTCCTTTTTAATCTGTGAAAGTGCGGTTTCAAGAGCCTTTTTCTTTTCTTGATCGTTTCCGGCAGGCTCTGCCTTTGTTACCTTTGTAGCCTTTTTTGCCATTTTATTCTCCTTCAAATTGACTTTTAATACGTCGGTGAATCAATTCTCCAACCGTTTTCCTCTAAAATAAGAGTTACCAAAATTGTTTGCTCGCCGCCCTCTGAGGTAATATAAGCCTCAATAAAGCGCCTTGATATTTTTTTAATTTCAATGGTTGAGGTGTCGTATTTATAAACCTTAAAGCCGTTATATGAAATTTCCTGCTTATCTCCGTTTACGCTTACGTTACCGTCAAGCACGATATCGTTTTTAAGCACCAAAAAGCCCTGCTCGTTTTCGATATATTTCGGTGGCACGCTCGTTAAATCAACACCGCCGCTTTGACCGACAAACGCCGTTGTTTTCATAATAAATGAATAATCCTCGGAAAAAACCTTGTCAAGTGCTACTCGAATATCGTTTATGGAGTTATACTTGCTATTTTCCTTAACGAGTGCGTATTTTGCGTTTTTGAACTCCTCGGTCTCTATATACTCAAGTCCCTTGCCGAATACTATCTCGTTTAATTCATAAGACTCATCAACAAGCTCTGCAACCTTTTCTGTTGCCTCGTTTTTGCTTAGCTTTTTAGTACAGCCCGTTAGCCCAAATACGAATATACATATAAGGGCTATCGAAGCTATTTTAGTTAATTTTTTAGTTAATTTTCCCATCTTTTGCCTCGGGAATTATTCATTTTCATCTTGAGGAGTGTCTGTTTTTTCGGTATTTTCAGCTACCGCTTCATTTTCTGACGATACCTCTTGCACGCTTTCGGTAGCTACTGAATTTTCGTCAGTCTCGCACTCTTCGCCTTCCTCTTCCTTATCAACAAGAGTTGTGTTTGCAACAATTGCACCGTCGTCAAGACGCATAATCTTAACGCCCGTCGTGCTTCTCTTGTAGGTTGGAATAACGTCAGTTGCTGTTCTTATAATAACGCCCTCATTTGTAATGAGCATTACGTCCTTCGTTTCGTCAACGCAGGCAATAGAAGCAAGCAAGCCTGTCTTTTCGTTGATATTATGAGCTATTACACCCAAAATACCGCGGTTTCTTGGCTCAAACTCGTCAAAATTACTCTTCTTGCCGTAGCCGTTTTCGGTAATTGTAAGAAGCTGCTTGTCGTTATCAACGATAACCGCACCGCAAACTATATCACCCTCGCGCAAATCAATTCCGCGTACACCGCGTGCTGTTCTGCCAACTACTGAAACCTTGTTTTCATCAAAGCGTGCTGCATAGCCGTTCTTTGTAGCAATAAGAATATGGCGTGTGCCGTCTGTATGTCCAACGAAGATAAGCTTGTCACCCTCGTCGAGATTGATTGCAATCTTACCGCCCTTGCGCTGATATTCGTATTCTGCAATATCGGTACGCTTAATAATACCGTTCTTCGTTACCATAGTGAGGTATTCGCCGTGTATAAACTCGGAAAGCGTTACCATAGCGGTTACGCGCTCGCCCTTTTCAAGCTCAATTAAGTTGATAAGGTTAGAGCCCTTTGCCGTTCTTGAAGCCTCGGGAATTCTATATACCTTACGAACGAAAATTTTACCGTTGTCGGTGAACATAAGTAAGTAGTCGTGGCTATTTGCAACAAGAACCTTTTCAATAAAGTCCTCGTCCTTTGTATGCATTGCGATAAGACCCTTGCCGCCGCGCTTTTGTGCAGAGTAGGTATCTGCGGGAATTCTCTTAATATAGCCCGAATTTGTAAGCGTAATTACACACTCGTGACGCTCAATTAAGTCCTCAATGTCGATTTCCTCCTCACTGTCGATAATATCGGTGCGGCGAGGATCTGCAAATTTTCTCTTAATCTCGGAAAGCTCTTCCTTAATAAGTGACTTTAATTTTTCGGGATTTGTAATAATTTCGTTTAATTCCTTAATTGTTTCCTGAAGCTTGAGTAAGCGCTCCTCAATCTTTTGACGCTCAAGTCCCGAAAGACGGCCGAGAGTCATTTCAACGATTGCCTGCGCCTGCTCGTCGGAGAGATTAAACGCTTCCTTCAATCTTTCCTTTGCCTCGGGTGTGCTTGCACTGCTTCTGATAATTGCAATAATCTCGTCGATATTATCAAGTGCAATCTTGTAGCCCTCGTAAATATGCTCCTCCGCCTTAGCCTTTGCGAGTTCAAACTTAGTACGGCGAAGCACAACCTCCTCTTGGAACTCAACGTAGTTTTCAAGCACCTGCTTTAGGTTAAGCGTTTTCGGCTCGCCATTAACGAGAGCAAGCATATTAACGGCACAGGTGTCCTGAAGCTGTGTATTTTTGTAAAGAGTGTTTAATATAATTTGTGCGTTTGCATCACGCTTATATTCAATTACTATTCTCATTCCTGCACGTCCCGATTCATCACGGATGCCCGAGATGCCCTCAACGCGCTTTTCCTTAACGAGGTCGGCAATTCTTTCAACGAGTTGGCTCTTGTTTACCATATAAGGAATTTCGGTAATGATAATACGGTGGTGGTCCTCCTCAATCTTTGCCTTTGAACGAACCATAACGCGTCCGTGACCCGTTTCGTATGCTTCGATTATACCGCGCTTGCCGTAAATTGTCGCGCTTGTCGGAAAGTCAGGACCCTTGATATGCTCCATTAAGTCGGCAACCGTACAGTCGGGGTTGTCGATTAAGTGAATAGTACCGTCAATAACCTCACCAAGGTTGTGAGGCGGCACGTTCGTTGCCATACCAACCGCAATACCAACGCTACCGTTTACCAAAAAGTTAGGAAAGCGTGAGGGAAGCACAGTCGGCTCCTTGCGCGAGTTATCAAAGTTAGGAACGAAGTCAACAACGTCCTTTTCAATATCGCTCATAAGCTCGTTTGCGAGCTTTGACATTCTTGCCTCTGTATAACGGTAAGCAGCCGCACCGTCACCGTCAACGTTACCGAAGTTACCATGGCCGTCAACGAGTGGGTATCTGAGTGAGAAGGGCTGTGCCATTCTAACCATAGTGCCGTAAACGGACTGGTCACCGTGCGGATGGTATCTACCAAGCACGTTACCAACTGTCGTTGCGGATTTTCTAAACGGCTTGTCACTCGTTAAGTGGTCCTCGTACATCGCGTACATAACGCGCCTTTGACCGGGCTTCATACCGTCACGCACGTCAGGGAGCGCACGGGAAACGATAACTGACATTGAATATTCAAGGAATGCCTCGGGCACTCTTGATTCAATAGTTCTGCCAACTATCATTTGCTCGGTATTTTCATAATCTAAAGTATTTATATCTTTTTCACTCATTTTATTTACTCCTCAATCTATTTTTCGATTGATTATACGTCAAGATTTTTAACGAATTTAGCGTTTTTCTCGATAAATTCACGTCTTGGCTCAACCTTGTCACCCATCAAAAGTGAAAAGATTTCATCACATCTTATAGCATCGCCGATTTCAACCTTAATAAGAGTTCTTGTCGTTGGGTCCATTGTCGTTTCCCAAAGCTGCTCCTTGTCCATTTCACCAAGACCCTTATATCGCTCAGCCTGTCCGCCGCCAAGCTCCTCAAAAATTCTGTCTCTTTCCTCGTCGGAGAAGGCGTATCTTTCAGCTTTACCCTTTGTAATCTTGTAAAGCGGTGGCTTAGCCAAGAATACGTGGCCGTCCTCAATAAGCTGACGCATATGACGGTAAAGGAACGTCAAAAGAAGCACCTGAATATGGCTACCGTCAACGTCGGCATCCGCCATAATGATAATTTTTCCGTAGCGGAGCTTTTCCGAGTTAAATTCCTCACCGATACCGCAGCCGAGTGCCTGTATGATAGGAATAAGTGAATCGTTTGAATATACCTTGTCAAGACGGCTCTTTTCAACGTTTAATACCTTACCGCGAAGTGGTAAAATTGCTTGGAAGCGGCTATCGCGTCCGTCCTTTGCGCTTCCGCCAGCGGAGTCTCCCTCTACGAGAAACAGCTCTGTATATTCAACGCGTCTGTCCTGACAGTCAGCAAGCTTACCCGGGAGTGTTGAGCCCTCTAAGACACCCTTACGGCGTGCAAGCTCTCTTGCCTTTCTTGCCGCCTCGCGCGCCCTTGATGCCGCGCAGGATTTATCAATAATAATCTTAGCAACGTCGGGATTTTCCTCGTAGTATTCGCTAAGCTTTTCACAAACTATATTATCAACGATGGTTCTAATTTCACTGTTACCGAGCTTTGCCTTAGTCTGGCTTTCAAACTGAGCGTCGGGCAATTTAACAGATACAACCGCGGTAAGTCCCTCACGAGTGTCCTCGCCTGAGAGCTTGTCGCCGTCCTTTAAGAAGCCAAACTTTTTACCGTAGTTATTCGTAACCTTACGAAGACCTTCCTTAAAGCCTATCTCATGCGTACCGCCGTCAATAGTTGACATATTGTTTGCAAACGTAACTATTGCCTCACTGTACGAGTCGTTATATTGGAGCGCAACCTCGGCGGTAATATCGCCCTTCTCCGCCTTCATATAGATAACCTCGTTATGAATAAGTCCGCCGCCCTTATTGTTATTTATGAACTGAACGAACTCACGGATACCGCCCTCGTAGTAAAGCTCCTCTTCTCTTATATTGTCCTCATCGCGCTCGTCGCGGAAAATAATTCTAATGCCCGCGTTTAAGAATGCCTGCTCGCGAAGACGTGTTAAGAGAGTTTCATATTCAAAATCAACCGTTTCGAAAATTGTATCGTCAGGCTTAAAGCGAACGTAAAGACCCTTCTTTCCATTCGGCGCGTCCCCAACGCATGCAAACGGACGGACAACCTGTCCCTTTTCAAATCTTTCAGTGTACATTTTGCCGTCGTGGCAGTTTTCAACCTCAAGCCATGTGGAAAGTGCGTTAACTACCGACGCACCAACGCCGTGAAGACCTCCCGAGATTTTATATCCGCCGCCGCCAAACTTACCGCCTGCGTGTAATACAAGGAAAACAACCTCAAGGTTCGGAGTACCCGTTTTTGCGTTAATTCCCGCAGGCACGCCACGTCCGTTATCCTGAATAGCAACGCTGCCGTCCTTCATAAGAGTTACGGTAATTTTATCACAGTGTCCTGCCATTGCCTCGTCGATAGAGTTGTCAACAATCTCATAAACAAGATGATGAAGACCTCTTATCGAGGTAGTACCGATGTACATACCCGGGCGCTTTCTTACAGCCTCAAGTCCCTCAAGCACCTGAATCTGCTCGTCGCCGTATTCTTTTTCTACCTTGTTATTTTCCATACTATTTCTCCTTTTTAGTTAGCCAAATAATATTCGTTTGGCTAATTTATCCCTTAATTATTGATGAGGTATTAAGCGGGGAAAGATATACCTCGTTATTGTTTAATATAATAAATGATTTCGGAAGCTCGTAAGAAAGGGTAATAACTCTTTTTTCCTTTTGTGCCTGACTTAAAAAGCTCCTCGTTTTAACTGAAACGGTTGATGAGTCAAGGTCAAATATGCCTAAAATCATAGATTTTTTAACGACCTTGTTATTTCCTATATGTATATACATTTATAGCTCCGTTTCGGGCGTTTTTTCGCTCATTTCACTGTTTTCGCACTTATCACTGTTATCTACTGAAAAATCGCTTAAAATTTCGCCTTTTTTTCCGTTTTTGATATTTATAAAGTGGCATCCCTCGTTATTTTCAAAAACGCTTTTGTCGCAAGCGGTTATAATAACCTGCTTGCCCTTTATATTTGATAAAATATATTTTTTTCGTGTATCGTCAAGCTCGGATAATACGTCGTCGAAAAGAAACACGGGATATTCACCCTTGCCCTCGCGGGAAATTTCACCCTCTGCCATTTTCATAGCCAAGGCAAGCGAGCGCTGCTGTCCCTGTGAGGAATAAAGGCGTGAATCACGGCCGTTAATTTCTATTTTTAGGTCGTCCTTGTGAATTACGAAAAGAGTTGCACCGTATTTATATTCTCTTTCCTTATAGTCGGTCAAAAGATGTAAATATCTTTGCTTTAACGCTTCTCTGCTTTCAAAATCACCATCGTCTCCGTTTGATTCGTAGGTGATTTTCGGAATTTCCTTACCGCTTGTCATTTCATTAAAGAAAATCTTAACCCAGTAGTCGAGCTTTTTTATATATTCGTTTCTTATATCGGCAATATCACAGCAAAGCGAAGCAAGCTCCTCACTGTAAACGTCAAGCAAGGATTCGTTAGCCTCCCTTTCCTGCGGAGTCATTTTTATAATAGTGTTTCTTTCCTCCAAAACCTGGTTGTATCTTGTCATCATTTTAAGATAAACGGGTCTTAGCTGAGAAATTGCCACGTCAATAAACTTTCTTCTTACCGCAGGTGCGTCCTTTATAATGCCGAGGTGTGACGGACAAAACAAAACCGCACGGAATTCACCTATAATCTCCGAGGTTTTATTTATTTTAACGTTGTTTCTGTAAAACTTTTTCGGCAAGGATTTTGAAATTTCAACACCGAGCCTCGTTTTTTCATCTCTCGTATTAAAGTCAAGAACTGCATAGGCAACGCTACTTTCAAAATTCACAAGCTCCTTGTCCTTGAAGGCACGAAAGCTCTTTCCTCTTGCAAAGAGGTAAATTCCCTCTAAGATATTCGTTTTGCCCTGCGCGTTTTCACCGTAAATAACGTTAATACCGTCATTAAATTCAATAATCTCGCTTTCTATATTACGAAACGAGGTAAATTCAATTTTAGTAACGTTCATCAGTGCGTCATTCTCATTGGCATAATGAAGTAAGTAAATTTACCCTCGTCCGTATTTTGCGGCTCAATCAAAACGCCTGTGAGTGGGTTAACAAAGCTTAATTTTGCCTTGCCGCCATCACATACCTTTAATGCATCGAGGAAAAACTTGCAGTTAAACGCGATAACAAGCTCGTCTCCCTTAATCTTTTCAATTTCAATCTCGTCGTATACGTTTCCGTTTGAGGAAAGCGTTGAGATTGAAAGCACCTCGTCAATTGTAAACTTAACGTAAGGACGGAGTGTGCCCGCAAGATTGTCCTCAATGATAAGTGCAGATCTTTCAAAAGCGCCTCTTAACTCCTCACAGTTAAGATAAAATTCGATATTTGATTGCTTTGGCATAATTCTTTCGTAGTCAATATAGGCTGACTCAATTTTCTTTGAGAAAAGCACGTATTTGCCAACCTTGAAAATAAGCTGACGGTTAGCAACGCGGATTTCCATCGTTTCCTCAGTGTCCTTAACGAGCTTGAGCAGCTCAACCAAGGTTTTACCCGGAACGATAAAGAGAATATAAAGCGGAGCCTTAGAGTCGTTTGCGTTTTCAAGCTCAGCCTCGTATTCAAGATGAGCCAAGCGGTTGCCGTCGCATGAAACAATAGTCATTTTCTTATCTCTGATTTCAAAATAAGCACCGTTGAATACGGGACGGGTATCGTTTTGTCCTATTGCAAACAAAATTCTGTTAACGAACTTTCTAAAAAGGTATTGCGGAATTTTGAAGCCGCGGTCTGCGCGAAGCTCGGGAAGGGTTGGAAACTCTGAGGCTGAAAGTGCCTTAAAGTCAAAGTGAGATAAGCCGTTTTCACTTTCTATTACCGTGCGGTATGAGGTATCAACGGAAATTTTGATAGGACCCTTCGGCATCGTTCTTATAATTTGAAGAAGCTTGTTAGCATTTATAATGCATTTACCTCTTTCAATAACGTTACAGTCAAGCTGAGTTCTCGTTCCCTTTTCAAGGTCGTACGAGGTGAGAGTACAAATATTATCCTCTTGGTTACATTCAATTAAAATACCCTCAATGCAAGCCATTGTGTTTTTGCCCGAAACGGTATTCATAATAGGACCGATAGCTGAAAGAAGCGCGTCCTTATCAAAAATAGCAATCATTGTAAAATCCTTTCAAAATCCAAAAAAACGAAAATGGATTTTTTCTTTTATTTTTCTTTTATTTTAATTTATATTTATATATTGTAGTAGTTGTAGTAGTAGGGGGTGGTTAATACGTTGAAAAGCCCTGTAAAGCTATATAGTATAACCGTTTTGAGGAAATTTTATTCACTCACCCCTGTTGAAAAATGTTGGTAATTTTGAAAAAGCCGTAAATAAAATTTTACCCAAAATTGCCAAAACTTAGAAACATTCTTTCCACCGTTGAAAAAAACGAGGTGGAAAAGACGGACAAGCCCTTGATTTTAAGGGATTTTTCGCGTGTTGATAAAATGTGGAAAAGATAAGAAAAATTATGTAGATGAAATTTCTCTTATAATGCTGTTAACCTCGTACTTAAAGGAGCTGTCGTTTTCCATTGTTTCCTTAACGAAGCTCTCACTTGAAATAACGGTTGTACGGTCGCGGTTAATTGCCTTACCGATTTGCGACTGTGAAAGGTTGGTGCATTGGCGTGCAACGTAAACGCAAATATGTCTTGGAATTGCAATTTCCTTATTTCTTTTCGTTGATAAAATATCGTCGCGTGAAATGCCGAACTTTTTAGAAACCGCCAAAATGATATCGTCCATCTTCTTTTGGTCTGAGTCCTTCTTCGGTACAAACTCGTTTATTGAGCTTTTAACTCTTTCCATACTGATATCGCCGCCCTCAAGAAGCTGAATAGCACCGAGCTTTTTAATAACACCCTCAAGCTGTCTTATCGACGAGGTAACGTTTTCTGCAAGGTAGCTTATTATATCGCTTGAAATTTGAAGATGATTTATGAGCGCCTTTTGCTGTAAAATAGCGCATCTTAAATCATAGTCGGGAAGCTGAATGTCAACGATAAGTCCTGCCATAAATCTTGTACGGAGCCTGTCCTCAAGCGATTTCATCTCGTGCGGCGGACGGTCAGAGGTAAAAATCATTTGCTTATTCGCATCGTAAATTGCGTTGAAGGTGTTAAAAAACTCCTCCTGAAGCGTTTCCTTACCTGCAACGAAGTGGATATCGTCGATAAGCAAAACGTCTGCATCTCTGTACTTATTCTTAAACTCCTCTGTTGAGTGCTTTCTTATCGCGGTAAAGAGCTGATTTGCAAATTCCTCACCCTTAACGTAAATAATTTTTTTATTCGGATAGGATGATAAAATCTTGTTTACCACAGCGTAAAGTAAGTGCGTTTTGCCGACACCGCTAGGGCCGTAAATAAAGAGTGGGTTGTAGTCCTTTTTACTAAATCCGTCGAAGTTTTGGCTTGCAACCGCAACTGCGGCAGAGTTAGCAAACTTATTTGAAGCGCCGACAACGAAGTTTTCAAAAGTATATTCCGAGCGGAAGCTGTCCTGTGCGCTGATCGGTTGATTTAATGCTTGCGACGGTGCGCTAATCGCTTCTGGCTGTGGCTGCGGATTTTTAAGTGAGAGGTCAACCTCACCGTGCTCCGAGGAATAAATAACAACCGATGGCTCAAAGCCTAAAATTTCATTAAGCTTGTCTGCCATTGAAATAGCAAAGCGCTGCTGAATAATTTTCTTTTTTAAGTCAGTCGGTGAAACGAAAATCGCTTCGTTTTCATCAAGTGATGCAAGCTTTAGGTCGCCAAACCATAAATTAACCGCGGTTGACGAGTTGTCCATAAGAAGCATTTCAATAAGCATTGCACGAATGCCCTCAAGGTCAAGAGAATTGAGATTCATAAAGCTCCTTTCATACTCATACGCGCACGTATAGCGCACGCGCGAGAAGTTAAAAGCGCAAAATATGTAAAAAATGCGCCTAAATATAGTTATACATATAATTATAATTATATATAGTATAGCACAGGTGTGGAAAACTGTCAAGAAAAAATGAAAAATTTCTTCTTTATTATATATACATTTTCAACTTATTGTGTGGAAAAAACTATAAAAACAAGTGTTTTTTGTAATATTTGTTAATAGAAAATTTACATATATAAAATAAAAAAGAGCAAAATTTAAGAAAAAAATCCCAAAATTTTACTCTTTTTGTTAATTATTTTTTTATTATCTGACTGATTTTTTAACGAAAAATTATCTTCAAAAAACTATTTACCCAGCATAATTTTTATAATTTCCTTGTCAGTTCCGCTCATTCCGACAGATGCCAAGCGTCCGACGTTTTTAATAGTTTTTTCAACGCCCTTTGTTACAATTCCCTCACCCGAGTAGAATTGATGGCCGCTTTTTGCCATTTCATAGCCCATAATGCCTGCTTCGACAGCCATTGAAATTTTAGCCGCACAAGAGGATTTTGCGCCGTCGCAAATAGTGCCTGAAAGGATTGCAACCGCGTTAACAAGCGTATGGGCAATTTCGTAGTATCTGCCGCCGTAAAGATAGCAAATACCGCAGCCCGAGCCAACGCCTGCAGAGATAGCACCGCAGTACGCGGAAAGACAGCCGATGCCTGTTTTTTGATGGATAGTAATTAAGTCCGAAACGATAAGTGCGCGCAAAAGCTCTTCCCTTGATGAGCCAAGCTTTTCGGCGTAAATGTAAAGTGGAACGGATGCGGTAATACCTTGGTTGCCGCTACCCGAAATAATGCACACAGGAAGCTCACAACCGTTCATTCTTGCATCAGACCCCGCCGCCGCATAAGCACGCGCAAGCGTCCTTGTATCGCCGTTTGAATTGAGATATAGAGTACGACCTATTGACGCGCCAAAATCGCGCGAAATTCCTTCCCTTGCAATCGCCATATTGTATTCAAGCTGCATTTCAAGTATAGGGGCAAGCTCGTCAAGGCTAACCGTTTCGGCAAACTCTAAAATTTCCTCAACGTTAAGGGACGAGCGGTCGGTTGCTTCCTTCTCTACAATATCGTCGGGTGACTGATAATTTAAGGTTACGTCCTGTCCGTTTAAGCAAGCTGACACTAAATTAGTGTGGCGCTTTAGTAAATGTGCGCTTGCACTCTGTGAGCCAAGGAAGCCCTCAATGTAAATTTCAAACGGGGCTGAGCCGTCAAGCTCGTAAATTTCAATGCTTGCACTATTCTGAAAATCGCGAATTTTAGACACGTCCTCGGGTTTAATTGAGGATAACACCTCTAATTTCTTACTTGGGGACGCTGAAACAATACCTGCACAAACCGCGGAATTTATGCCGTGCATACCGCCTGTTTTCGGAACTATCACGCTTTTTACGTTCTTAATTATATTTCCGCTAAGACCTATTTTTATTTCATTTGGGTAAGAGGCGAGTGCGTGAGAGATAATAGACGCGGCATAAGCAATAGCGATAGGCTCAGTACAGCCCATAGCGGGAATAAGCTCTTCCTTTAAGATGCTTGTGTAGGCAATTATTTTTTCGTTAGTTAAAGCCATAAATATTCCTTTTTTTATTAAAATTCAGACACAGGGTCAGATGTTTTTGCCGTCAACGTATACGTTTTTCGCGCCTTCCTTATAAAGCAGGTCGCCCGTTTTGAACGGTGCCTCAAAAATTTCGGGCACGTTTGGTTGAATATCCATTTTTCCGTAGTAGTATGGATGTGTGTCGCCCTTTTCGTACTTGAAGGAGCAATTTTCAATTGTTACGCCGTCAAGGTTTTCACCGTCACCAACGATAATTGACGGGTTTTCCTCTGTAAAGGAGCAATTTTTGATTTCAATATTTTTAATTTTACCTGTTGTGTTTTTAGCGCAGATAACGAAGCCCTCGCCCTTGCCCCACCACCAGCCGGCGTGTATTTGAGTTTTAGCTCTTACGTTTTCAATTTTAATATTTTCAACTATTCCGTCGTCGCCTGTAAAGATTGAAATTGCACGGTTTGAGGGCAAAATTTCAACGTTTTTAATAGTCGCGTTTCTAACCTTACTGTAAAGGTGTCCAAAGCGAATCGCGGCTGAGCGCGAGGACATTAAGCAGTTACTGATTTCCATATTTTCGCACACACCTTCGGTGTTTGTAATGCAGGTTGCCGCAAAGCAGTCGTCACCGCAAAGGAAGGTTGAGTCACGAACTATGATGTTTTTCGATGCGGAAAAATGAACGCCGTCATTGTTTGCAATACGGTTGTGGTTGTCTACGTAGCAACGCTCAAAAACGATATTTTCACAGTTGGAGAACGTAAACGTCCAGCAGGGTGAATTAAATATTTGAAGGTCATGAATATGTATATTTTTACAGTTGTTAAAGAAAATCGGCTGTGTAGGACGCGCAATTTTGTCATCAGGCCCTATTACCGTTTGCTCCTCGTATTTTAAGGTTTGGTTTTCGTCGCGCATAAATTCGGGTGAGCCGCAACTAAAGTTTGCAAAAGCATCACCGCTTAAAATGATTTTACCGCCACCGTACATTTCGATATTGTTGGAGTCAAGCGCGTAAAGGAGCGAAATAGTTTTTACCATTTCGTTGTGGTAAAACTCGTTCACATAGTAGTGGTTAAGGTTACGCGAGCCACAAAGCTCTGTGCCCTTTTCAATATAAATTTTCATATCGCCCTTTAATCTTAGCGTGCCTGAAAGGAAAAATCCCTTGCCGTCAAAAACGAGCGTATCGCCCGCCTCGCACGCGTCAATTGCCTTTTGAATAGCTACCGTGTCAAGAGTTGCACCGTCGCCTATCGCACCGAAATCTCTTACGTTTACGTTTTTCATAATTATCTCCGTTAAATTAAATTTGTTAAATTAAATCTTCAGTTTTATATGATTTATAGCCTTCGTAAAAATAGCTGTTGTCAATGCCCTTCATAAATATCTCGCGGTCGTTTATCTTATCCGTCAAAGCGTTTTTAATAACGTGCTTAATTTCAATATCGCGCACAGGGCTTCTTTCCATTGCCAAAAGGTAGTCCTCCTTGTCAACAAGAGACCAGTCAACAACGTAGCCAAGCTCCTTTTTTAAGATTAAGTCAAGCCAAATGCGCGTAGAGCGACCGTTTCCTTCCCTAAATGGGTGAGCAATGTTCATTTCAACGTATTTTTCAATGATTTCATCAAAGCTTGACTGCTTCATTTTATCAATATTTTTTAAGCTCTCATTAAGATACATAAGAGGTGCAAAGCGGAAATTTCCCTTTGCAATATTAACCTCGCGTATTTTGCCCGCAAATTCGTAAATATCACCGAAAAGGTATTTGTGAATTTTAGATAAGGAGGAAAAAGTGCCACTTTCAAGCGTGTCAAGAAATCCGCTTTCATAAATTTCAAGCGCGCGTTTTTTCGTTATTTTTTCTTCAACATCTGCAAGCTCCACCGAGCTTTCAATACCTAATTTATTTTCAAGCGCCATAATTTTGCCTCCCCATCACATAGTTATCTAATTTATATTATATCATTAAATAATAAAAAAAGCAAGAAAAAACCGAGGCGCACCTCGGTTTTAATTATTTGTTTTCATTTTTTGGCACTTCGATTTTATTTCCGTTTTCGTCAAAATTTTTCTTAAGCGAAATTTCAACGGGAATAAACGAAAGAAAAAGTGGTATCATTTCAATTGAAATAATCACAAGTGCGGCTACGCTTACTGCATTATTGTCTTTGTTTATAAAGAAAAGCATAGGAATGAAAAACAGTGGAGCTGAAACAGCACCGATAATAAGTGAAGCCTTGCCGTAAACGCGGTGTGCAAAATCCCACGTTTCTTTATTTTTCATTGAACGGCGTGTGCGATAGCCCGATAAATTATTTATTTCAGACGGTGCCTTTTTCATATAGATTACGCCAATTACGATAAGCATAACGGGCATAAGAAGCACCATAAGACTCATAAAAATCCAAAATCCCATAGTATCACCAAATCATTTATTAAGTTTTTTTGGAATGCTTGTAATTCCTGCAATATAATCAAGCGAAACGTTATAGAATTTAGCAAGAATAATTGCTCGGCTAAATGGAAGCTCTCTTTTTCCGTTTTCATATTGAGCATAGTATGACTGACTTGTACATAAAATTTTAGCAACTGCTTCTTGGCTTAAATCACTATCTTCTCTTAAATCCTTTAATCTTTGTGAATATTGCATAATTTACAAAATCTCCTTCAGGCATATATTTTGTTCAATATGTAGATTATATCATAAATGAACTAAATACACTTGAAATTAGTTCATAAGTGAACTATAATAAAAACAGTGAAAAAGAAAGGACAAGAAAAATGAATAAAATTTTAGAAGAATTATGGTACGGAAATATAAATCCTTGCTCTGATTATTACAAAAATACGAAAGAAAAAAAGGAGCTTGTTAAAAAAAGAAGCGATTTATATGACAAAATTACTACTGACTTTAATAAGAAGCAAATTGAGTTGTTTGAAAATTATGAGGAGTGTAATTTAGATATAATTGCATTAAATGAAAAGGAAATGTTTGAATATTCCTTCCGCTTAGGTTTTAATTTTGCTATTGAACTGTTAAAAAGCGATTAAAAAAGAGGCTGTCGCATTAGCGACGCCTCTTTTTAGTAGGGGATAGTGAAATGAGTGTTGACCCACTCCCTGAAATTGCACTCAATTTCAAGGAACCCTCGGGGAGGCGTGAACTCGTACACGTATAGGGGTTCCTAAAACCGAAGAATGAGGTTTGGGGGTTCGCGTGGGCGTACTTAGTACGGCAAGCCCATTCCCAAAAATCTTGACAGATTTTAACGGGAGCCCTTGGGGCGTGCGAGGTCGCGTCTAAAAAACAGACACAAAAAATGAAGAGAACTTGCAATTTTTGCAAGTTCTCAACAATAAACCGCTTTGAAATCAATATATATTATGGTTTTAGACGAGAATGTGTCTGTTTTTGTTCTGTGCTTATTACGCAAGTAACAAGGTTCTGCGTAGCAGGTTCTTATTGCAACAGCCCCTTAAATTATTTAGTTGAAAGATAAATAATAAGCACTGAAATATCGGCAGGAGATACGCCTGAAATGCGTGATGCTTGACCGAGGGTGAGCGGCTTTACCTTATTTAATTTTTGAACCGCTTCAATGCGTAGACCCTTGACGGTTGAATAGTCAAGGTCGGGGTCAAGTGGCTTTGCTTCCATCTTTTCTGCCCTTGCAACCTCGTTTAATTGCTTTCTTACGTAGCCGTCGTATTTTATGTCCGTTTGTGCGGTGAAAACTACGCTTTTTGGCAAATTAGCCCTACCTGTGTCTAAGTTTTCAAACATACTAAGGTCAAGCTGAGGTCTTTTTATAAGGTCGGCAAGTGAAATCGGAGTTGAAATAGGTGTTGTTCCCGACGCTTCAATTATCTTGTTTACTTCGTCTGTTGGGTGAATTATAACCTTTGCAAGACGGTTCTTTTCGTCGTTAATTTGGTTTCTGCGCTTTTCAAAATGCGCCCATTGAGAGTCACTTACAAGTCCAACCTCGCGACCAATCGGAGTTAAACGAAGGTCGGCGTTGTCCTGACGAAGGAGCAAGCGGTATTCACTGCGTGAGGTCATCATACGGTACGGCTCGTGCGTGCCCTTTGTTACAAGGTCGTCAATAAGCGTGCCGATATAGGACGAGGAGCGCGGTAAAATCATCGGCTCGCGTCCTTTTATTTTCAGAGCGGCGTTAATTCCTGCGACAAGTCCCTGCGCTGCCGCCTCCTCATAGCCCGAGGTGCCGTTAAACTGTCCTGCGCCGTAAAGACCCGAAATTTTCTTGTATTCAAGTGTGGCAAGCAGCTCCTGTGGGTCTGTACAATCGTACTCTATTGCATATGCGTATCTCATAACAACCGCATTTTCAAAGCCGCTGAGCGAATGTAGCATTTCCATTTGTACCTCGATTGGCATCGAGGTTGAAAAGCCCTGAAGATACATTTCCTTCGTATCAGCACCCGTTGGCTCAAGGAACAGTTGGTGGCGCTCCTTATCTGCAAAGCGCACTATTTTGTCCTCAATTGAGGGGCAATAGCGCGGACCTGTACCGTGAATATTTCCCGAGTACATCGCGCTTCTTTTTAGGTTATTTTTTATAATTTCGTGTGTATTTAAGTTTGTGTATGCTATGTAGCAGGGCACCTGCTCCTTGATAGGATAATTTTCCTCGCTTGTTTGCCAAGAAAACGGGAACGAGCCTTCCTCGCCCTCTTGAATTTCAAGACGCGAGTAGTCAATTGAGTCTGCGTGAATTCTTGCAGGCGTGCCTGTCTTAAAGCGCATCATTGCAATGCCCTCGCGAAGGAGTGCATCTGTTAAAAATGAAGCGTGCATAAGTGAGTCAGGACCGCTATGATAGCAAATATCGCCTGTATGCACCGTGGCGTTTAAGTAAGTGCCTGTAGATAAAATAGCCGCACGGCATTTATATTCCTCGCCAAGTCTTGTTATAACACTGTCAATACGCTTACCCTCACCGTCTGAAACGGTTTTTATATCGCAAATTTCCGCTTGAACGAGGCGTAAGTTTGGTGTATTTTCAAGTACGCCCTTCATAATAGAGCGGTATTTCATACGGTCGGCTTGAATTCTCTTTGAATAAACCGCCGCACCCTTGCCGAGATTTAAGGTTCTTGCTTGCAAAGTAACCAAATCCGCGCTTTTTCCCATTTCACCGCCGAGTGCATCAATTTCGTAAACCAAATGACCCTTGGCTGTGCCGCCAATCGACGGGTTACAGGGTAAATTTGCAACGGCATCAAGTGACATTGTAAATAAAACCGTGTTAAGTCCCATTCTTGCGCTTGCAAGTGCGGCTTCAATTCCCGCGTGTCCTGCGCCGACAACGGCAACGTCAATATTATAAGACATAGTTAGTTACTCCTTTCTCATACACCTAACAGTGGTTCTATCTTATTTATGATACTTCGTACCGTTTACAATAGAGAGTGAACGGTATGTTGTTTCGTATAAAATAACGCGAAGCAGCTGATGCGGAAACGTCAATTTTGAAATTGACAGCTTGTAGTCCGCCCTTTGCTTTACCGATGGGGCAAGACCAAAGGACGAGCCGATGATGAAGCAAATTTCGCTCTTGCCGAGCGTCGTTATCTCGTTTATTTTTGCGGCAAGCTCCTCGCTTGAAAGCTGCTTGCCCTCAACGCACATAGCAATAACGTACGATTTATTTGAAATTTTTTCAAAAATTGCTTTAGCTTCCTTTTCAAGCGCTAAGTCAATTTGGCTTTGGCTTGGATTTTCGGGCAGCTTTTCTTCCTTTAATTCAATTTCCTCTACCCTTGCCCACGCGCCAAGTCGCTTTTTGTATTCGTCCGCCGCCGAACGAAGGTAGCTTTCCTTTAAGTTTCCCGTTGCAATAATTTTTACGTTTAGCATAGATTAAACAATAGTGCTTACTTCTTGCCTTCCCTAGCAGGGAAGGTGTCGGCTTGCCGACGGATGAGTAGAACACTAAAAGAGTTATTTCAAGCTTTCTTCCTTTATTTCGAGCTTACTTAAAATATCTCTGCATACTCCATTAAAATTTTTGTTTATTTCTGTGTTTTGATACCGCAAAACCGTAATGCCGATTTTATATAATTCCTCGTCGCGAGCCTTGTCTTTTTCAAGCTGTTCCTTTTCGCCGTGCCCTTTTCCATCAAGCTCAATGGCTATATTTTTTGTCGAAATAAAAAAATCAACAATATAATTACCGATATTTTTTTGACGGTTGACGGTGATTGGTAGCTTTTTAAGAAAGTCATACCAAAGGTGTTTTTCCTCGGGCGTCATATTTTTTCTTAAATCTCGTGCAAAAGGAACAAGGTTTTTATCATACTTATAACTCATTGCTATTTATTAAATTATCTACTCATCCACCACTGTCGTGGTCCCCCTTCCCTGCTAGGGAAGGCGAAAAATTATTCGTTAATAAGCTTTTCAGCTGCGCTTAAAATTGCTAATTTTCCGCTTTCGTAGGTTAGTGAGCCTTGGAAAAATGCGGTGTACGGTGGGCGCACAGGGCCATCACAGGAAAGCTCAATTGATGAGCCTTGTGTAAACGCGCCTGCCGCCATAATTACCTCGTCCTGATAGCCTGGCATTGCCCACGGCATAGGAGTAACGTATGAGTCAACGGGGCTTGCGGCTTGAATTCCTTGACAAAATTTTATAAGTCCGTCCGCATAACCAAACTTAACCGTTTGGATTATATCAGAGCGCATTTCGTTATATTTTGGGTAAACGTCAAAGCCGAGTGCTTCAAGCACGTATGCGGCAAAATGTGCGGTCTTTATTGCCTGTGCAACAACGTGAGGGGCGAGGAAAAATCCCTTGAAAAGATTTCTGTTTTGACCAAGGGAAGCACCAACCTCACAGCCTGTGCCAACAGAGGTTAAGCGGTATGAGGCAAGCTCAACTGCTCTTTTCGTGCCTGCAATATAGCCGCCACTTTCTGCAATTCCGCCACCCGGATTTTTGATAAGTGAGCCGATAATCATATCTGCACCAACGTGTGTTGGCTCGCGTGTTTCGCAAAACTCGCCGTAGCAGTTGTCAACCACAACGTATGCGCCGCTTCTTTTGTGAACGAAGTCACAAATTTCGCCGATTTGGTCAATTGTAAGCGTCGGACGGTTAAGATATCCCTTTGAGCGTTGAATAAACACAACCTTAACGCGGCTTCCGTATTCGTTTAGCTTCTTTTCAATTTCCTCAAAGTCAATTTTTTCGTCCTTAAAGTTTACTTGGTCGTAGGATACGCCAAAGTCGGCAAGTGAGCCGTCACCGTTTGCACCCTTTAAGCCAATAACCTCACAAAGCGTATCGTACGGCTCGTTGGTTACGGAAAGAAGCACGTCGTTTGGACGGAGTAAGCCGAAAAGACCTATTGTAAGCGCGGTTGTGCCGTTTGGAATTGTGTGGCGCACAAACGCTGCCTCTGCACCGAAAACGTCGGCGTAAACCTTATCAAGTGTGTCTCTGCCGATATCGTCGTAGCCGTAGCCTGTTGTGCCCGAAAACATACTGTCGCTAACTCTATTTTCACGGAAAAATTCAAGCACGCGCGCGGTGTTTTTATATGAAATTTCGTCTATCTTTTTATAAATATCGCTAAGCGCTGCCTCTGCCTCACTTGCAATTTTAAGTAATTTTTCTGAAAACATTTTATAAAACCTTTTTAAGTTATTTGTGAAACACAGGCAAAGATATTTCCTTGCCTGTGTCGAAATTATTTCAATTTTGCGTATGCCTTTAATCTTAATTGAGTATTAAGAATTTTCTTTCTTAAACGAAGTGACTTTGGAGTAACCTCAATAAGCTCGTCCTCAGCAATATACTCAATTGCCTGTTCAAGTGACATTTGTCTTGGTGGAGTTAAGATAAGAGCCTCGTCCGCACCCTTTGAACGAATAGCGGTTAAGTGCTTTTTCTTACAAACGTTAACAACGATATCCTCCATTTTTGGACATTCACCAACGATCATTCCCTCGTAAACAGGAGTTTGAACGCCGATAAACATAGCACCTCTGTCCTGTGTATTGAAAAGACCGTATGAGGTTGCCTCGCCGTCCTCTGATGCGATAAGTGAGCCTGTGTATCTTGTGATAACGTCGCCCTTGAAGGGTTGATAGCCGTCAAACAAGGTGTTGAGAATACCCTCACCCTTGGTGTCGGTCATAAATTCACTTCTGTAACCGAATAAGCATCTTGACGGAATTAAATATTCAAGACGTGTTCTTGTGCCTGCCTTATTCATTTCAAGCAGCTCACCCTTACGAGAGCCGAGCTTTTGAACGACTGCGCCAACGCTTTCATCTGGAACGTCAATTGAAACTCTTTCCATCGGCTCGTGAAGTGTGCCGTCAATTGTCTTATAAAGCACACGCGGAGTTGAGCAGCAAAGCTCGTAGCCCTCGCGGCGCATTGTTTCGATAAGAATTGATAAGTGCATTTCGCCTCTGCCCGCAACCTTAAATGAGTCGGTTGTGTCGCCGTCAGTTACACGGAGTGAAACGTCCTTAAGTGTTTCCTTATAAAGACGGTCGCGGATTTGACGTGAGGTAACAAACTTACCCTCCTTGCCTGCAAATGGGCTATCGTTTACACTAAACGTCATTTCCATTGTCGGCTCGGAAACCTTAACAAATTCAAGTGGCTCAGGGTTATTAACCGAGCAAAGCGTATCACCGATTGAAAGGTCCTCAACACCTGCAAAGCAAACGATATCACCAACCGTTGCGCTTGTTGCGGGTTGACGTGAAAGACCCTCAAACTGATAGATTGAAACAATTTTTGCACGCTTAGGTGAAGCATCTGAGTGGTAGTTACAAACGGAAACCTCTTGGTTTACCTTCAACGTACCGCGCTCAATTCTACCGATACCGATCTTACCAACGTATTCGTTATAGTCTATCGCGGAAACGAGAAGCTGTAAATCCTCGTCCTCTTCTCCCTCAGGCTCGGGAATATAGTCGATGATAGTATCAAGAAGCGGCTTTAAGTCCTTGCCCTCTACGTCAGGTGAGAAGGATGCTGTGCCTGCTCTGCCCGAGCAGAAAAGCATAGGTGAGTCAAGCTGCTCGTCCGTTGCGTTTAAGTCGATAAGAAGCTCCAAAACCTCGTCGATAACCTCGTGCACACGAGCGTCGGGGCGGTCAATCTTATTAACAACAACGATAATTCTGTGATTTAATTCCATAGCCTTGCGAAGCACGAAGCGAGTTTGAGGCATAGGACCCTCTGCCGCGTCAACGAGCAAAATAACGCCGTTAACCATTTTGAGAATTCTTTCAACCTCACCGCCAAAGTCCGCGTGGCCGGGGGTGTCAATTACGTTTATTTTCTTATCGCCGTAGCGAATAGCTGTATTTTTTGCCAAGATAGTAATGCCGCGCTCCTTTTCGAGTGCGTTTGAGTCCATTACACGGTCGGTAGTGGATTGATTTTCGTGGTATGCGCCGCCCTGCTCCAAAAGGCCGTCAACGAGGGTTGTTTTTCCGTGGTCAACGTGGGCAATGATTGCAACGTTTCTTAAATCTTCTCTAAGCATTTCATCCGTCCTTAATATAATAAAAAATTTAGCGTGCCTATTATAGCACACATTTTTCTAAAATAAAAGACCTTTTTATAAAAAAATTAAATTTTCATAAAACCAACACAAAAGAGGACTTTATGTCCTGCGGACGTGATATGTGCGTGGGCACGTGATATAACCTTGTAAGCAAGGCGTGATATGTGGCTCAGCCACGTGATATGCACCTATGGTGCGTGAGGAACATACAAGGCGAATGCCTTGATGATATACACCTGCGGTGATGATATACAATGCTTTGCATTGGTGATATGCACACTATGTGTGATGATATGCAACCTGCGGTTGATGGATATAGGGGCAACCATTGGTTGTCCGCTTTGAGATTTCTCGACAGGCTCGGAATGACAAGGGGGAATGTTCGGCACCTTGTAGGGGAGGCAACCTGCCTCCCGCCCAAACGGTACGTACCAAACAAACGGGAGGGGGATAATGGAAAATGAAATCGCTTACGCGATGAAGTCCATAAATGGATTAAGTCCGCCTTTGGTGGATTAAGTCGCTTCGCGGTTGTGTTGCCATCCCTTATAAAAAATCCCTCCTTGGAGTAACCAAAGAGGGATTAAAAGATTATTTAATAGGCTCGAAAATAACGGATTTTACCACGTCTAAGTAAATTTTGCCGTCTTTATTTGGAGATACGCGCTTGGTATCTTCGTTTTCGCTGTAAACCAAAATATCTGACTCACTTTCAATGGAAATAGTGAGGGGAGTGTCTAAAATAGCTGACGGAGTGTCGCTATTTGTAAGAATTTCCACCTTTAATTTTCCGTTTTCCTCACTAACTGAAAGCGTGCTGTTTTCATATTTTCTAATGTACGAGGCAACCTCCTCAAACGAGCCTGTCCAAATTTTGCCACCCTGAGCTTTTTTAGCAAGATAGTCACATTCAACCTTAAATTGCTCCGCGTTTTGTGAGTGGTGAACGTCCTCTGTCTTGTGGGTAATCCAGTGGTTCATTTGAACGCCCCAGCCACATTCGCTAACCGTTTGGTCGATATAATCCTTGTAATAATCTAAGTCCATAGCAAGCTTAGCTGTAAGACAGTTAACGTCGAGCCAATCAATTTTACCGGGTTGGTTTACACCGTGTTCGCCCGCACGGCAAGCGATATAATGCTCATCAAGCGGCTTCGTTCCTTCCTCGTCGCGCGCACCGCCTGCAAAAATAAACGTCTTAACGTCCTGTCCCGGGAACATCTCACGCAGCTTTAACTGTGCGCCCTCGGCATCGCCCTTTCTCTTTTCATAAGGTGTTTCGGAGCAAAACGCAACGTCGTGTCCTATTGTGTGTGATGCTATATCAAAATAGTCCTTGGAAATAGCGTCCTTCCACATATTTATTAAGCGCTCGTGCATAAAGCCAACGGTAATTCCAACGGTTGCTTTAATTTTAACACCCGTCTTTTCGTACACGTCCTCAAATTTCTCGATAACCTCACAGGTAGAATCATAGTAGCATCCGTCGTCAAAGGTAAACGAAAAGGCACAGGGCGCACCGTTTTTGTATTTGCAAATTTCAATATTCATAAATTTGTCCTCACAAAATATATTTGTATTTTTATTTTATCATACGCGCACGGAATATTCAATATTATAAACAAAAAAAGCACCGAAATCGATGCTTTTTATGTAGTTAAATTTTCAAGCTAAACCTAAAATCGGTTCATTAGATGTCCATCTTATTAAGAAGCTCTTTGAGGTTCTTAATTTCAGCTTCGGTAAGAGTAATGCCCTTACCAAGCTTTTCGTGGCCCTCTTGCCAAACACGAATGTCATAAACAGGCTCGCGCTCGTTCCAGCTGATAAGGTTAACTTCCTTAACCCAACCACTCTCGCTGTCAGAAACATTACCAAATGTTTTAACGATATCATACTTGAATTCTGCCATTTCAGTATACCCCCTTACAAAATATCGAGTTTGGTTAAACCATCCTCATTTATGCATATTTTACCATACTATTTTTGAAATTGCAATATATTATATATAAAAATATATATAAAAAGAGGGAAAATTCAAAAAAAATTTACAATTTTTGCGAAAAATGAGTAAAAATGTAGCCTAATTTTATAATAAGTAAATAATTTGCGTAAATACTCGCGCCTACGCGCAAATATTGCACACGCCACAGTTAATCGCGCCTACGCGCGTAAAACTCTACTATATATTATATATATAAGAAAAGCCCCGCATTCAGCGGAGCTTTAATTATTATTTCGTGTATTTTTTAAGAGTAACCTTTACGTCCTTGCCGCCTGCCTTAATTGGAGCGTCAAACGTTTCAAGCTCTGACTCTCTTTGATAAAGCTCTGCGTTATTATCAGTAACCTTATAAAGCGGCTCTTCCTTTGGAAGCTTCTTGCCGATGTTTGCAATGTGGTGTCTGTTTTGAGCAACCGTAATCTTGTATTCCTCTACGTTCGGTGCGCGGTAAAGCTCGGGAACGGATGCTTTAACTGCACAGATAGCGATTTGGATTTGGTCGTCGCTTGGCTCACGTGTTGTAATTCTTTGCATCCAAAGACCCGGAGCTGAAAGAACCTTGGTAATACCGTTTTCGTTCTTGCCTGCGTACATAATATATTCGTAGCCGATGCCCATAACGAGCGGAAGAACTATTATCTTTGCAACAATTCTTGTAAAGCCTGTAAACGGAATGAAGCAGCCTGCTAAAATGCTCAAAAGAATCATAACGAACATAAACGATGTGCCGCAGCGTGGGTGGAAGCGTGAGCATTTTCTAACGTTTTTAACGGTAAGCTCGTGTCCTGATTCAAAGCAAGCGATGGTTTTATGCTCCGCACCGTGATATTCAAAGGTACGGCGAATGTCCTTCATAAGTGAAACTACTAAAAGATAAGCAATAAAAATTATTATTTTAAGTCCGCCCTCTATAAGAGCAAAAATTGAAAATTGCCAAAACTTTTCTGTTGTCATTTGGAAAAAGTCTGCAACCCACTGTGCAATATAAGTCGGCAAAACCGAGAAAAGCACGAGGGAGAGGCAAAGGCCGAGCACGAGTGAAACAATCATAACAAGCACGGTTGATGCACCGCTCTTTTTCTTACCGTTTTTCTTGTCCTCCTCAAGGTCAAGCATATCTGTTGAACGGCTGAGTGTCTTAAACGAAAGCACTAACGATTCAAAGAAAGCAATAATGCCTCTTATAATTGGCTTGTTGAAAAGTCTGATTTTCTTTCTTGGAGACTTGAATTCCGTGTTTTTAATTTCAACACTTCCGTCCTCCTTACGAACCGCAATTGAAACGCGCTCGTCATTTTTCATCATAACGCCTTCAATAACGGCTTGACCGCCAACCTTATTGTGACGGTTTACGAGGTTTGAATTTCTGTCCATTATATCCTCCTGTTTGTCAACCACACGGGGTGTGATGCTATTTAACTTTATAAATTGAAGATGGTGAATCAAGATAGCTTTGCAAAATTAGGCAAGCAGACATTTCGTCAATGATTTCCTTGCGCTTTTGTCCGTGCGTACCCGTTATATTGAGCATAACGTGTGCGTTTGCCGTTGATAATCGCTCGTCATAAAGAATAATCTCTATGCCCGATTTTTCACGCAGATAATCTGCAAACGCCTTGATTTTTTCTGAGCGCGGACCCTCTGTGCCGTTCATATTTATCGGATGACCAAGCACAATTAAGCCAACGTCATTTTTTTTGGCAATTTCAACCACTCCGTCGCCCGTTTCCTTAAAGCTTTTGCTTTTTATAGTGCCGCAGCCGCTTGCCAAAAAGCCGCTTAAATCGGAAAGAGCAAGACCTGTGCGTGCATCACCAAAGTCCACACCAAGCGTTCTTTTTTTCATCATTTGTCCTTCAAAAATAGAATTTTTGCTGTTTCGCAACTAATATTTTAACATATGAGCGCGTAAATTTCAATAGTAAATATTATTTTATTTATAAATTACGAAAGCGCGCGGATTTTTACCGTAATCGTATAAAATCTCGTAGCCTTCAAATCCGCGTGCGCTATCAAGCAGCGCGCGAATTGCGTTTTCTTGGTCGTAGCCGAACTCAACTATCATTTTACCGCCGTCGTTTAGGTAAGAAACACCGTCGTTTACCAAAAATCTTACAAGGTTAAGTCCGTCATCTCCGCCGTCAAGTGCCAATAGCGGCTCTTTTTTTACCTCGGGGGAAAGATTATTTATATCAGCGCTTGGAATATACGGTGGGTTTGAAATGATTAAATCAAATTTTTCATTCGGCAAGTCCTTTGTTATATCACCAAGGATAAATCTTGCGTCCACGCCGTGCTTCTTAGCGTTTTTTTGTGCCATTTTAAGTGCGCCGCTTGAAATATCCATCAAAGTAAGGTTAATACCCGACCTGTATAACGATAAGGAAATGCCGATACAACCGCTTCCTGTGCATAAATCAGCCACGTGGTCGCCTTTTTTTATAAAATTAAGTGCTTTTTCAACCAAAATTTCGGTGTCTGGGCGCGGTATTAGACAATCGGGAGAAACGAAAAATTCCTTGCCCATAAACTCCCATTTACCGAGAATATACTGTAAGGGGACGCGCTCCCTGCGTTTTTCTAAAATCTCAAAAATACGCGACCCTGTGTATGATTTTTGCGCGTCAAGCATTATTTTTGCGCGACTTATTCCTTGCGTTTCCTCTAAAATAAGAAGTGCTTCCTCGCGCGGGTTTTCTACACCGTACGAGATTAATTTATCAATTATTTCTTGTAAAGTCATCTTAGTTGCCAAGTGCAATCTCTAACTGTGCTTTGAGCTGAAATTCTGAAAGCGCGCCCTCTTTTGCGTAGGTGATAACGCCCTTTTCATTGAGAATTATAGTGTATGGGTAGTAGCCGTTGCCGCCAAGTGCTTCGTAGCATTCGTCATAGCCCTCACCCGTCTTAATATCTCTTGCAAAAATAATGTCCGAGTCACTAAAATTGTTTTTGATGTGTGAAACTGCGTTTGACGTAAAGTAGTCAACTGAGTGAATTGCAACAATTGTTACTGTGTCCTTATATTCCGTTGCCACCTCTGAAAATTCGGGAAGCTCTTCCATGCATGGCGTGCACCAGGTGCCCCAAAAGTTGATAACCGTTACCTTGCCGAGGTCGCTTGGGTCGATAAATTCACCGCTAACGCCGTTTTCGTCAAAAATTTCAACCGAGTAGGAAGGAAGCTTTTGACCGACACGAGTACCTATTTCGTATTTTTCCTCGGGTAACGGCTCGGGAATAATATCGTCAGGCTTGCTATCTTCATTTGATCCACCCTCGTTTCCGCTATTTCCACCGTTTTCGTTATTTTCGTCGCCGTTTTCAACGCCTGTCTTTTTGAAGAAAAGCTCAAGCGCGTCGTAAAGCGTTTGGTAAAGACCGTCCATCGTTTCGTTTATAGGCTCGCTAAAATCAGTTGAGCAGGCGCAAAGCGGCGCACAGCACAAAAGAACTAAAAGCGCAACTGATAAAATTTTTTTCATAATAAATGCTCCTTTTTTGCGTAATTTTATATTTATCTTTAATTTAATTTTATCATTATATTATTTTATTGTCAATATTTTATTTTTTGGTTGACTTTACACGCGATTTTTGATACAATCATATTAACAAATTTTTACTACCTTGGGGGTATTATGGAAAAGGTTAGAGTTGGTTTAATTGGATTTGGCTGCCGCGCATACGGTATGAACGAAATTTTGCTCGGATTTGACGACGTTGAAATCGTGGCAGTTTGTGATAAATATGAGGACAGAGTTGAAAACGCGAAGAAAAGAGTTGAAGCAAGACGCGGCAACGTTCCCTTCGGCACAACTAACTATAAGGAGCTTTTAGCGCTCGACTACGTTGATGCGGTTTATATCGCAACCGACTGGAATATGCACTTCCCTATTGCAATAGATGCTTTATATGCAGGCAAAGCAACCGCACTTGAGGTTGGCGGCGCTTACTCGGTTGAGGACTGCTGGGCGCTTGTTGATGCACAGGAAAAGACGGGCACACCGTTTATGTTTATGGAAAACTGCTGCTACAACCGTGACGAGCTTTTGGCTACCGCAATTGCACGTACGGGCAAATTCGGCAGAATAGTTCACCTAAGCGGTGCATACGCACACGACCTTCGCGGCGAGGTAACGGGTGGCAAGGAAAACAGACACTACCGTCTAAACGAATACCTGAACAGAAACTGTGAAAACTACCCAACGCACGAGCTTGGCCCTATGGCTAAGGTGCTTAACATCAACCGCGGCAACCGTATGACCTCACTTGTTTCAGTTGCATCAGGCTCGTTCGGTATGGAAGCGTACGTTGACGGCAAAAAGGACACTATCGTAAACAAGGACCTTATCGGCGTTGATTTTAAGCAGGGCGACGTTGTAAACACTATTATCACCTGCGAAAACGGCGAAACAATGACCTTACGCCTTGATACCTCACTCCCACGCTCATACAACAGAGAGTTCACAATTCGCGGCACGAAGGGTATGTACGAGCAGGTGTCAAACAGCGTTTATTTTGACGGTCAACCCGAATTTTGGTCAAGCCTTGATTACATAAACAAATATGCAAACACGGCAGAGGAATATAAGGAGCTTCTCCCACACGAGTGGAAAATCATCACTAAGGAAGCGCTTGAAGCAGGTCACGGCGGCATGGACTACGTTGAGCTTCGTGAATTTATTGACCGCATAAAGGACGGCGGCGAAATGCTTTGCGACGTTTATGACGCGGCAGCCTGGATGGTTGTTTCTTGCCTTAGCGAGCAGTCAATTAAGCAAAACGGCGCACCGCAGGCAATTCCCGATTTCACCCGCGGCGCATACAAAACGCGCGAACCAAAGGACGTTTTAACGTTTGGAAAAGAAGCGTAATTTAATAAAAAACAAGAAAAACAGCCACACACGTGGCTGTTTTTTAGTATAGTTCGTCACTTTTCTATTTTAGTACAGTTTTCTCGGTGTTTGTAAAATACCCGAAATATAGTCAAGCGATACGTCGTAAAATTTGGCAAGAGTGATAAAATGGTGCATCGGCATTTCTCTTTTGCCGCTTTCGTACAATTGATATTGCTGAGGTGCGATGCCTAATACTTCTGCAATATCTGCTTGTGTCTTATCTAAATCCTCACGCAAATCGCGCAACCGTTGATAATTATACAACCAAATCACTCCCCCTGTTCGTTTTAATACAATTTTTTCGGTGTTTGTAAAATGCCCGAAATATAGTCAAGAGAAACGTTATAATATTTTGCAAGGGTGACAAAATGGTGCATTGGTAGCTCTCTTAATCCACGCTCGTAAAGAGAATAATGCTGTCTTGAAATGCCAAGAAGCGCGGCAATTTCCTCTTGCGTTTTATCGTTATCCTCTCTTAAATCCTTCAATCTTTGATAATAAATCATTGTTTTCCCCACTTTTTAGATAAAATCAACTTGATTTTATCACGCATATGTTTGTATGCTCTTGTAATGCATACATATGTATGCTAAAATATAGATAAAAGCATACGAATATATGCAAAGTAAAGGAGAAAATTATGAAATTTAATTACGAAAAATTTACGGAAAAAGCATTTAATTCGGGATTGGCGGACGAATTTGAGTCGCCACTTTTCAAAAGCAAGCAGCTTACTGCTATTGAACAGATTGATGAATTAACAGATGCTTTTGCAAAAACGTTAACCAAAGAGCAACGCGCAATTTTTGAGAAAATTGAGGAGCTTGAAATTGAGTACGAGGATGCAACAGAAAAGCAAGCGTTTTATAAGGGTTATATGCTTGCAACCTCACTTTTCTTAATTGAATGACGCTCTTTTGATAATTTCCGTGTGTGATTTATAAATCACATTCTCGTCAATAACTCCGCGAACGGAGGATAGAGGGTAAATTTGCGCGCCCTTTAATATAATCGTGCCGGGGTTTAGGACAGTGCCACAGCCGACCTCTACGCCATTTCCTATGACCGCGCCGAATTTTCTTAACCCTGTGTCGATAATTTCGTTTTTATAGCGGATTTTTACGTTTGATTTATCACCCTTCAAATTGGAGATTATTGCTCCTGCGCCAAGGTGTGCGCCCTTGCCGAGAATGGAATTGCCAACGTAGTTAAAATGCTGCACAGTTGCATTGTCAAAAAGAATTGAGTCCTTTATTTCACAGCTATTGCCAAGAACGCATCCGCGCCCTATTATAACGTTACCGCGAATATAAGCTCCGTGGCGTATCTCTGCTCCCTCATCGATTATAGCAGGCCCGACAATTTCCGCGCTTTTTGGAATATAGACACCGCGAAAAACGTACACTCCCTCGCCTATTTTCTCAAAATTATCATCTAACGTTGGAATTATTTCACGCACTATTTCCTTTATTTTTGCAACCGATTGCCACACGTATTTGCATCTGCAAATTTTATCAAATGCAATTGATTCTCCGTTTTGGAAAAATTCCTTGGTTAGCAGCTTATCGTTCATTGTCACACTCCGAAATTAAATTTTGAAGCTCCGCGCAAATTTCACGGCAAAGGGTGATGCTTTTTCCCTCTGTAAGCACGCGGATTTTTGGCTCTGTGCCACTTGCACGCACTAAAATTCGTCCACTCCCTAAGACCTTTTCGTAATAATTGACCTTTTCCCATATGCGCGGATTGCTTATCGTTTTTTCTTTATTCTTTACCAAAACGCCACCCTGTACCGACGGAAAAACAGAAAAACCATCTAAAAGACCGTCGAGCTCGTTTCCGTTTTTGTGTGCAAGCTCACTTAATTTTATTGAGGTCAAAATTCCGTCACCCGTTTTTGCATACTTGCTTATAATAATATGCCCTGAGTCCTCGCCACCGAGTGAATAGCCGCACTCCTTCATTTTTTCGTAAACAAAGCGGTCGCCTACCTGCGTTTTTTCGACACTTATCCCCGCTTTTTCAAAGGAGTCCCACGCGCCAGAATTTGTCATCACCGTTGTCACAACGGTATTTTTTGATAACTCGCCGTTTCTTTTAAGCTCTTTGCCTAAAATAAACAAAATTCCGTCACCGCTGATTATTTCACCACCCCTGCCAACTGCTATGCACCTGTCCGCATCTCCGTCATAGGCAAAGCCGAGGTCGAGATTTTTTTCTTTAACGAAGCGCGAAAGCACCTCGATATTTGTTGAGCCGCACTCAAAATTTATATTCGTTCCGTTCGGCTCACCGCCTATTTGATATACAGTCGCACCCAAGGACTCAAAGACCTCGCGTGCAACCGAAAACGCACTTCCGTTTGAGGTGTCAAGTCCTACCGTCAAGCCATTTAGCTTTGTTTCTGCGGTGCTTATCAAAAAGTCGGTATATTTTTCAGCACCCTTATAAAAATCGACCACTTTTCCTATCTCTTTTCCCGTTTTGTCGGGGGACGTGTCTGTTTTTTCATCTAAATACGCCTCGATTTTTTCGGTTTCCTCGTCGCTCAATTTCTCGCCAAATCGGTCGAAAATCTTAATTCCGTTGTCGTAATATGGATTGTGACTTGCCGAAATCATCACGCCGTAATCAAAGCCACATTCGTAGGTTAAATATGAAGCGCACGCGGTTGTACTAACGCCTAAAAGATATGCATTTCCGCCACCGCTTGCAATACCAGCACTAAGCGCACATTCAAGCATGCCTGAGGAGAGGCGCGTGTCCTTTACCACTAAAATCTTTACCCCGTCACCGCTCTTTGATAAATATTTTCCTATCTTATATGCGTGGGCGGCGCAAAGTTCCTTGCCCACCTTGCCGCGAAAGCCGTCCGTTCCAAAATATTTTCCCATATTTCCTCCAAAAACAAAAAGCTACATTATTTATTATATGTATTGTAAACAAAAAAGCCCCCGCATAAGCGAGGACTTTTGAATTATTTTTTATTGCTTTTCTTTGCTTCTTCTTCCTTCTTTTTTGCTTCTTCAAGCTCGTGCAGCCTGTTCGTGCGCTCAGCGGCCTTGGCAATTGAGCGGCGCTTCTTCTGCTCTCTCAGCTTTGAAAGATATTCAAATGCGTAGTACGGCTTAATTCCCGCAGGAAGTGGGTCGTATTCTGCCCCCTCCGGGTAAAGCTTGAAAAGACGGCGCATATGCTTGTCGTAAAACCTTTGGTATTGAAATGAACGATACTCCGTCATTACGATACAAACAACAGAGCCAAAGACGATAAGCATAATACCGAGTAAAAGATTGATTGCTAAGCTCGCAATACCGAAAAGGACAAGAGCCAAGGAGAGGAAAATTGCGATTTGAGAATTTCTCTTTATTGTGAAAATTTCCTCCTCTATGCGAGAAAGATATTTTTTCACCGTAACCTCGCGTCCCTTCGTATCGTCGAAAACTAAAATATCGGGATTTTTGCAAATTTTGCGTTGAAGAAGAGTGTAGTCATACATCGTACTTCTTTGGGGTGTGTATTTACCGTATTCAACAACCTCAGAACCGTACGGACCCTTCAAGTATGCGTAAATTCTGTCAATCTGGAGTGCAAGCGGCACACCGATAACCGTTATTCTTAAAATAAATGCAAGAAGTGAATAGCAAATTCTTGCTCCGTATCCACCGAAAAGCGACCATAAGGCGTTTACTACTCTGCGCTTTGGAGTGGGTCTATACACAACCGTTTTACCGCTCGGCATAAATATAATAGGAATAAATTTGAAATGCTTAATTCCAAACGGAATGCCGACAATTGAAAGACAGCAAAGCGTGCCTATAATTGCCGTAATGATGCTCGCCCAAACTCCGACAAGCAGAACCCAAGCGATAAAAAAGCGTTTTGAATTCATATTTTTTATTGCCATTTTTTGCTCCTTATATAAAAAAATAGGGGCACGGCTGCTCCTTCAAATATACTTTTTTGGGAACGCGCCGTATGCAGGAGCGAAAGACTTCGCTACTCTATTTTAATTATATCATATAATTAGATATTTTCAATACGAAATTATGAAAATTTTGCGACAAAATTCGATTTTACAAAAAATCAAAAAAATTTCAAAAAAATTAAAAAAAGCTATTGACAAATCAAATTTTTTTGCTATAATGATAATAGTAATCATTACTGATAAGGATGGTGAACGAAAATGAGAGAAACAAAGCAAAAAACGGCGATACTCGAATTTCTTCGTTCAAGGCGTCAGCATTACAGCGCAATTCAAATATATGATGCAGTTAGGGAAAAAATTCCAAGCATTTCGCTTGGCACGGTGTATAGAAACCTTGGCGCACTCATAGAAAGTGGTGAAATTATATCGGTTGAAACGAGTGATAAATGCGTTTTCTACGATGGATTTATAGCTGACCACGCGCACTTTGTCTGTCACGGCTGCAAGGGCATTTTTGATTTTGATATGCCGAGTGGTATGACTGAGGAAATGAAGAAATCGGGATTTAGAGTAAATACCGAAAGGCTTGTTTGCTACGGCTTATGTAGCGACTGTGCAAAGCTTGCACACTAAAAAAGTTAAAAAATTTTATTTATATAAGGAGTTAAAAAATTATGAAAAAGTTTGTATGTTCTGTTTGCGGTTACGTTCACGAGGGAGATAGCGCTCCTGAAAGATGCCCACAATGCAAGGTTCCTGCTGAAAAGTTCAACGAGGTTGTAGAGGAAAACCGTTATTGGGCTGCTGAACACGTTGTAGGTGTTGCACAAGGTGCAAGAGAGGACATCATTATGGACCTTCGCGCTAACTATATGGGCGAATGCACAGAGGTTGGTATGTACCTTGCAATGGCAAGAGTTGCACACCGTGAGGGCTACCCTGAGATAGGTCTTTACTGGGAAAAGGCAGCTTGGGAAGAGGCTGAGCACGCTGCAAAGTTTGCAGAGCTTCTCGGCGAGGTTGTAACAGACTCAACAAAGAAGAACCTCGAAATGAGAGTTGAAGCAGAAAACGGCGCAACAATGGGCAAGTTCGACCTTGCAAAGCGCGCAAAGGAGCTTAACCTCGACGCAATCCACGACACCGTTCACGAAATGGCACGCGACGAGGCAAGACACGGAAAAGCATTTGAGGGACTTTTGAATAGATACTTCAAATAATCCTGTAAAGCCTTACAGCACAAGGACTTTTGATACATAGGGGACAGAAAAATCTGTTCCCTTTTTGTTTGCTTAAATTGCTTATTTTTCCACAAAATAGTGGAATTTTTATGGAATTTTAGATGTGTCGATTTTTGAAAAAGCGCAAAAAGTGGAAATTAAAATTTTGGAAAGTTTTTAGTTGAAATATATTCAGTTTTATTGTATAATTTAGTTGATGAATAGGTTTTTTGGGGGGTAATTTATGGAAAAAGATTTTTTGGATAGAGCCAATGCGGATGTTGCTGATTTTAGTCAAAGAATTAATCGTTATATGGCAGAGCGAACAAAACTGGATATAAACAAGGTGTACCGCCAAGTCAAGAGCAAATATCCTGTAGTTTTAACAAATACATTCGCCTTGGAAAACGGAGAGGAAGACTATGGTGAAGATTTTCAAGTTCTATGTGGCGAATCATCGGTAGGAAAATTTTTTCTATATGATAACGGGTTATATATCGTTTTTGATGTAGATAAAAATGATGGCACCTACACGCATTGGCACCCTTCAGACACAGAGGAAGCAATCAAGGATGTACTGCTTTTTATGGATGGCAAATGCAAGGAATGAGGCAAGACACGGCAAGGCATTTGAAGGACTTCTTAATAGATACTTTAAATAATATTGTAAAGCCTTACAGCACAAGGATTTTTAGAACTTAATACATAAGAGGGAGCAGGTCTGACTTGTTCCCTTTTTTGTTGCACTTTTTCCACAAAAATATGGAATTTTTATGGAATTTTAGCTCTTGCATTTTTATGAAAAAGCCCTGTTAAGAGGAGTTAACAGGGCGAAGGTTAATATTTTTGTAGGAGCTTTAACATTTTTATGTCTAATTTGTGGCCGTGAAAGTCGGTCATTTCTATATCGCTTCTTCCATTATCCATAATACCGAACTTTCCACGCAAGTTCCAGAAAGCCCAGCCGATATTATATGACTTTAGCACATCCAAGGTATCCTCAAGCCAACGCATTGCGGTATCGTGTGGGCATTTATGATATACTGCCATTTCGCCACAATGCACTCCAACGTTTAGCCGTTGTGAAAGGTCCGCCCACATACCGAAAAACTGTTCAAGGTCGGCTCTGTCACGAAGCGTAAAATCTCCGTTATTGTCAAATCTTCTCATATCGGGCCATTTTGGCTTTTCCTCATTTTCCCCACCAAAATAGTGAGTTAATCTTCTTGGCTCATAGCCTCGACAGCTATATCCACAGTTTTCAAAATACCTCATAGCATCAACCGGTGGAATATCCCCGTAACAAATACCGTCAAGTATAAAAAGTCTATCAGGGGATATTTTTCGCACATCATTGATAACTCGCTCGCTAACTGCCTTATATTGCGCAGAAGTAATGTTTCTATCGGGTTCGTTTATAACATTAAAGCTCAGCTTGTCAGAGGATATGCCTTTGTATCTTTTTGCAATTTCCGCCCATTGATAAGCGGACGCGTCAAGCATATTCTTGTCTGTCCACAAGCTTTCCTTTTCCTCGATTTTCTCATCTTGATTTACACAATAACCAGGTAATCGATGCATTGCTATATTTGTATGTAGTCCATATTTTTCCGAAAAATAAACCGCCTCATCAAGCGGTGCGATTTTGCTTTCTTCAATTTCGTATGGATTGTTCACATCGCTCCAAAGTCTATACGAAAGGGGCAAACGGACAAAGTCAAATCCCCAATCACGTATCATTTTAAAGTCCTCTTCGGTATAGTACCCCGGAGAACGAAAATCTCTATACTCCGAGGTTTCGGAGCAAAACATTCCAAGCAGATTAAATCCACGCCACCTTGGAAAAACACTTTGCTTTGCTTTCATAAAAACTCCTTAATAGTCTTTTGTTATATTATAGCACTAAGCCAAGAGAATTTCAATAGCAAGGCAAGACACGGAAAAGCTTTTGAAGGTTTGCTCAACAGATACTTCAAGAAGTAATATAAAATACATAGGGCAGAATTTTCTGCCCTTTTATTTTGGTGTTGACAAAGTTCATTTTGTGGTATATAATAATATCAAGATTTCAGCCAATGCCTGTACTTTGTTTACAGGAACTCGATGGAAACGTCACTCGGGTTGAAATCTTTTTATATTTAATACATAAAGGGAATTTGGGAAACCGATTCCCTTTTTTTATTGCAAAAAGCGTGGCGGTGTGGTAAAATCAAGGTATAAACCTTAAAGGAGCGAATATGGAAAACCGCTATATTTACAACAAGGAAAGCTTGCCCCGTCCTATTTTAGATGGACGTGATGACTTTATAAATCTTTACTATCAAGCCTGGGAGCTTGCCTTTAAAAATGTGGAATATATAGAAAAGGATGGCTGGAAGGACATTTTAACCTGTATGCCCGGAGTGGGCATCATGTGGCAATGGGACTCCTGCATAATGACCTTTATTACCAATTATTCAAACGGCACATTAAGTGCTTTGAATAATCTTGACAATCTATATATGCTAAGGCGCAAGAACGATGGCTTTATGGCTATGGCGTATAACCTTGATGATGGCGAGCCTACTTATGGCGATAGAATAAACCCGCCTCTTATGGCTTGGGCAGAATGGGAGCACTATTTGATTTCGGGTGACTCCTCACGCTTTGAGCGCGTCTTGCCTGCACTTGAGGGGATTTATAATTTTATTGAGAAAAATAGAAAAAGAGAAAGCTGCGACCTTTACTATTTTGAAGATACAGGCTCCAGCGGAATGGATAATTCCCCTGTTAGTGGATATGGAGCTAAGCACGTTGACGGAAGTGACACTTGCTTTGTTGACCTTGCCTGTCAGCAATCACTTAGTGCCCTTTGTATATCTTATATATGTAGTCAGCTTGGCTTAAATGAAAAGGCGGAGCATTATGAAAATGAGCACGTGCGCATTTGCGACAACATAAACAAGCTTCATTATAGCGAAAAAGCAGGTTGGTATTTTAATTTCTTTACCCGCACATGGAAAGGCGATAGGGTTAAGTTTATAAACTCAAAAACTGCCGCCACCTTTTGGACACTTGTATCAGGGGTTGCATATGGCGAAAGACTTCGCTCGGTAGTAGCGCACATGATGAACGAAAACGAATTTTACACAAAAATCCCCTTTGCCACACTGTCAAAGGATGACCCAAATTACGATACTGCCGGTGGCTATTGGCTTGGCGGAGTATGGGCGCCAACTAACCTGTGCGCTATAAAGGGACTTTGTAAAAACGGATATCACGAATACGCAAGGGAAGCTGCCATAAAGTATCTTGACGGCATGTGCAAGGTTGCAAACGATGTAGCGTACGGCAGCATTTGGGAATGCTATGCCCCGGACGCTTATCGCCCCGCCACCACTGAATATAACACGCTGTCCCGTGACGAATTTGTAGGCTGGAGTGGAATTGCGCCAATAACTATGCTTATTGAAAACATTATCGGTCTTGAATTTGATGCACATAAAAATCAAGTCACCTTCCACCTAAACAACCGTGAAAAATGCGGAATAGAAAATATGATTTTTAATTCCAATCTTGTAAGCATAGTATGCACCGAATACCATCCATTTAAGGGGCAAACCACCGTAAAGGTGGAAGCACAAAAGCCATTTAAGCTGAAGGTGGTAACAAAGTACCTTTGGTACCCTGTCGAAATAGATGTACCAAAGGGTCAAAGTGTGTTTAAAATATAGTTTTTCGTTGTTATGATAGAAATCAAGTTTAATAGTGTTGAAAATCATATAGTCAAAAAATATATACTGATAATTTTACAAAAAAGACCAGCTCAATTAAGGGCTGGTCTTTTTATTTCTGCTTTAAGTCTGTGCTTTTCTTGGTAGTGAGCTTAACGCCTTTTGTTATACCAGCCTTAACACCATTTTTGACAAAATGGAATAAATTAAAATGTATTCTCTTAGATTTCGTTGCCGTTGAAATCGACCCATTTCTTTGTGGCAGGGTCTATGCATATCAGCATTTTGTTAAGGTCGGTATCGAAAATTTGTTGACCGAGCATCGGATAATAGCTTAATCTTTCTTTTGTGTCGCAAACAAGCTTGTGACAGCTGTTTCTTGTCTTGAAGCCTTTTCCCGATCCGTCATTCTCCCAAAGCTGAAAATTCTTTTCGTTGGTGTGACACCAAGCAGGTTGAGCTGTAAAATCAATTTGTCCCTTAAAGGTACCGGGAGTGACCTCACGCATTAAGTCGCCTAATACACCGCCGGGGGTTTGCTCCGCCAAGCGTTCAATATTAAAGCTTATCATAGTTACTTCCTGCTCACCGTGCAGTCTGCCTCCGCGACCGTCACCGTCGCCACAATCGTTAAAGAGTGGCAGATTTACATTTCTTTCATCCATACAGTTGATAAGAGTGATTGGATGATTGGCACCGCAATTCAGCTTATAATTTCCAAACGTATGCCCGTAATAACACATAATGGCGCCACAGTTGATCATAACAACATGCTCACCGCCAACTTGAATTCCTTCGTAAAATCCCGTGGCAAACACATTGGTATAATTACTGAAGGAATTGTTGCTACCGTCAGTCATAGTTAGTCCTATACAATTTTTTACTGCAATTGGAGGAGGATTTCCAAATCCTGCATTGATATCCCCAAAGGCATTTAACCGAATGTTTTTTAATTCCGGACGGTCGCATCTTCTCAAATCAATAGAGCGAACGGGCTTTTGATTGTGAGAAAGTAATATTTGAATATTCTCCATTCTCAAACACGATCCATTACCAAGCCCGTAATCTGTCCACGTCGTTCTTAAAACGTCTGCGCCCTCGTCACCTACGGTATCAAGTGCTTCCTTTGTTACGTAAAAAATAACGCCGTTTCCCTTTTTTCCATAGGTAAGATTTTGACCAAATATAGATATTTCTCGTTTGCAATTTGGGAAACAAACGGCACATTTAGGTCCATTATCCTTCAACTCATAAAACGCATCTATTACGTATGTACCATTGAATAAATAAATATTTTTCCCCTGCTTTACACATTCATCTACTGTTTTTTGAAAAGTTTGCTCGTCGTTTTTTCCTGAGCACACTACATCAGCCTTTGCCTTTATTTCGTCCGTGGTGTCGTATGCAGCCATTGTAATAAACCCATCCATAAAAGCTTCCTCCCATTTGTGTATCTTCATAAAGACAGTGTACCATAAAATTCGTTGTCTTTCAACTATAAAAAATGTTCACCGTTTTTATTTGTTGTCAAACAAGGCAAGGCATATATAACAAATCCCTTACAAAATAAAAAATATTTTAACATCAACAATTTATTAGCTTGTTCACTTCTTAATTTTAATATTTTATTTGAAAAACGAATTAGCGTATGGTATAATTTAGGTGTAAGATGCGCCGAGAGGGAAAACGGCGCGGAAAAATGTTGCTTGGGTGGCGTGCAAAAAGCGGCTGCTTGGGCGGCGGAAATGAGGTTTTTATGAAAAAGCTTTTGGGCATAATTTTAGTGCTGCTTTTGGTGGTGGCAACGCTTGCCGCGTGCGTACCGAGCGGCACGGACACGGACACGTCAACCGACGTGGGCGGTAATACCGATACGGAAAAGCCGAGCGGGGATAGCACCGATACGGACAAGCCGAGTGACACGCCAAGCACAGGCGAGGGCGGCGGAACAGGCGATACAAATACAGGCGACGGAACGGGCGGAGGGTCTGAAAATACAGGCGACGGAAACGACCCCGACAAGCCGAGCGACACGCCGAGCACAGTGGAAATCACCGCTTCAAAAACTGCCGACGAAATGGCAGCAAGCATTGGTAAGGGTGTAAACGGTGACGTTGTAAGCGGTAAGGAAATAAAGCTTGATAGCAATATTTTCGTTACCTTTGGTAAGGGTAGTGCCAACACTGAGCCTGCTTTATATAGCGGTGCGATAAGAATTTACCAAAACGGCGGCACGCTTACGGTTGTGGCGAAAAACGGATGCGAAATAAAATCCGTAATTATCACCTTCTCCGACGGTAAAAACGGAAGCGGTAAGCTAACAGTATCGGGCGGCAGCACGCCGACACAAAGCGGCAACACGCTTACAATTACTTCAAATAGCGGTGTAGGCGAGATAACCGTTACCGTTAGCGGAGCTGACAAAAACGACAGGCTCTACGTTGAAGCTATTGACGTTATTTACTTAGGACAAGAAAGCTCGGGCACAGTAACACCCGAAAATCCCGATAGCGGCACGGACGGCGAATACATATATAACGAATTTACAAGCGATGAAAAATCAACCTACAATGAATACGTAGGCTTCGTTATTCCCTTTTTGCCAACTGACGATTACTACGTAGAGGGCTACGACGAGGACGGATACCGCGGTGTTTACCTCTCTGCCGTTTGCGGAAGTAGAGATGAATTTGACGGCTACCTTATGGCGTATTCCTCATACGTAAGCGACGGTGAAGAAAAGGACGAGTACGGCGACGTTTGGTATCTCTTTTCAAGAGGCAACGTTTATATAGATATTTGCTACTATGAATACGAGGGCGTTTCTTACGTTGACGTTGATGCGTATAAAGAGGCGAGCGAGAGCGGCGGAGATGAAAATCCCGACGGCGGAGAAAACCCCGGTGGGGAAACGGACGGCGAGCATTTATATTACGGCTTTACCGCCGAGGAAAAATCAACCTACAATGAATATATAGGATTTGTTATTCCCTTTTTGCCGAATAACGATTACTATATAGAAGCGTACGACGAGGACGGCTATATCGGCGTTTACTACTCCGCACTTTGCGACAGCGAAACCGCATTCGGGTGGTATCTTGCAATGTTTTCCGACTTTTCAAAGGACAGTGAGGAGGTTGACGAATACGGTGACACATGGTATTTATATTCAAAAAACGGCGTTTTCGTTGACGTTTGCTACTATGAATACGAGGGCGCTTACTACGTTGACGTAGATGCTTACTATGAAGCAAGCGACGAGGGTGACGGTGGCAACACGGGCGATAACGAGGGTGGCAATTTGCCCGAGGAAAACAAAAACGTAATAACAAACGCAGGTGCGTCTCTGCCGAAGGATGACGGCGACGGAATATACGATATAGATTTTACGGATGCTGACAAGATAAAGGACGTAACCGACCAGGGCTACTACATCGACGGCTGTCCAACTGTCGGTTCACCAAGCGTTTTGGTTATTCCCGTTGAATTTAGCGACAGACAGGCTAGCACGTACGGCTACGATATAGAAAACATCAAAAAAGCGTTTTATAAGGACGGCAAAACCGACTACTACTCTGTTTACGATTATTACTACATATCAAGCATGGGTCAGCTAACGCTTGATATTACCGTGGTGGACGAATGGTTCCGTCCCTCAAAGCCAAGCACATATTATGCAAATCAAAAGCAGGACGGCGAGCTTATCGGTGACCAAATGGTAATGGACGAGGCGCTTGCTTACCTCTCGAAAACAATGGACCTTTCGGAGTTTGACAGCGACGAAAACCAAATAATCGACGCGGTTGTGCTTGTTACAACGCTTAAAATTGACGAGGAAACGGATTTTTATTGGGCGTACAGATATTGGAACACCTATACGGACGCAAATGATTATTATTACGAATACGACGGAGTGAGCGCAAACGATTACCTTTGGGCATCATATAGCTTCCTTCACGAGGACATCGAGCTTAACAAGGATTACACAAACACCGAGATTATAAATCCGTACACCTTCATTCACGAATTTGGACATATTCTCGGTAGCGAGGACTATTACGACACGGGATACACAGGCTCGTCCCCTCTTGACGGCAACGATATTATGGATGCGGAAATTGGCGACCACAACGCCTACACAAAATTCAATTTCGGTTGGATTAAATCCTCACGCTTGGTTGTAACCGATACTGAAATTACCGTAACGCTTGAGGAGTTTTCCAAAAACGGTGACACCTTAATAATTGCAAACAATTTTGACCCCTCACTCGGCGTATATCAGGAATATTACATTCTCGTTTACTACACAAACGGCGAATTAAATTCGGGTATGGGCGGCTACTTTGAAAACGAGGGCATCCTTGTTTATCACGTTAACGCTTCCCTTTTTTCCGAGGAATACGAGGGTGAAATTTACTATGACGTTTATAACACGAACACCGACCCAAGCGACAAATATGGCACAGAAAACAATCTTATCGAGCTTATAGAGAACGAAAACGGTTATATTTTTGAAATCGGTGACACCTTGGGCGCGGTAACGGACGACCTTGGCACACCTCTTGGCTATACCTTCACGGTTGACAGCTTAGGAGAGGGCGCGGCAACTATAACCGTAAGTGCAAAATAATTGCTACCGAAAAAACCGAATATCAAATTTAAGGGAACAGGCTTTGCTTGTTCCCTTTTTGTGTAAATTAACCGCGAAGCGACTTCATCCGAGCTTGCCGAGGAATCTACGATTACGGGCGATTCGTGAATCGCCCCTACGGTTTAATCAACGCTTTGGCGCTGCATTACGGATTTTCTTGGCGAAAACGCGAAATGAAAATAATTTTCAAAAAAGTGTTTCCAAATTGTAAACTGTGAAAATTGCAAAAATGAAAAGAATTTTCACAAAAATGTCGAAAAAGTGAAAATTTTTTTCACACTCTGATGTGTGGAAAAGTGGAAAACTAAGGAAAATATCGCTATAAATCAACAAGGTGTTGAAAAGTTTTTCCAAAATTTCACGGAAATTGTTGACAAAACTGAAATCTTGTGCTAAAATCGGAATTATGAAAGTATTTTTCATAGTATTTGAAAATAATTTTCATAATGCAATAAAATATGTCCAAAATGGTTCGTAAAAGTGAAAATAATTTTCATTTTGCGAAAAGGACTGAAAAATTTTTTGAAAGGAGGCAAAATTTGAACAGGACTTTACTACAGGCTCAGCTCATGTATAACGATATGGGTAGATCCGAGAAGAAAGTCGCTGATTGGTTGTTTTCTCACTCCGGTGAGGTGCTTCCCTACTCTATAACAGATCTTGCCTCTAAATGTGAAAGCAGCGAGGCTACGATAGTTCGTTTTTCAAAGCGACTTGGATGTAGGGGATATCAAGACTTAAAAATCACTCTTGCAAAGGAGCATGAAAAAAAGGTTATCGTTCCTATGATAACCGATAGTGACGATTGCTTCGCTATTTTCGAAAAGATATGCAACGATGCTTATATGTCGCTTGAGCGTACGAAGAAAACGCTTTCTGCCGAAAGCATGACACGCGCCGCCGAGGCTATTGCCAAGGCACGCAGAATTGTGCTTATCGGTCTTGGCACCTCAGCTCAGGTTGCCGAGGATGCGAGCAACAAGCTTCTTCGCGCGGGCTGTAATTCAAGTGCGTATGCAGATACGCATATGCAGGCTATTGCAGTTTCACAGCTAAAGGAGGGCGACGTCGTTATCGGCATTTCTCAGTCGGGCTCGTCAAAGGATATTGTGGAATCAATGAAAATGGCAAGGGCGCACGGTGCGACCACCATTTCGATAACCTCAAAGGAGCGCTCGCCTATTGCAAGACAAAGTGATATATTGCTTCTTACCGATACGGAGGAAACAAGGCATAGTTCTCTGGGACTTAATTCTCATATCTCAAGGTTAGTCGTAATAGACTCCTTGTGCTACAAAATCGTTTATCAAAGCGCCGCCGTTGCAAATAGCCTCGGTGAAAGCGAAGCGGAGCTTCAATCAAAGCGCATAATTGAATAATTAAAAATTGAATAAATAAAAAGGAGAGGAAAAATGAAAATTCTTGTTGTAAATGCCGGTAGCTCGTCACTTAAGTATCAGCTTTTCGATATGGAAACGGGCAAGGCTTTGGCAAAGGGACTTTGCGAAAGAATTGGCATTGACGGAGCTATCACTCACAAGCGCCCGGGTAAGGACGACTACAAGAGCGAAGCGAGCCTTGGTGACCATAAGGCGGCTATCGAGCTTGTCTTGAAGCTTCTTTGCGATAGCGAGCTTGGCGTTATTTCAAGCGTTGACGAGATAGGCGCGGTTGGACACAGAGTTGCCCACGGCGGCGAAAGGCTTCGCGAGTCAAGCGTTATTGGCAAAGACGAGCTTGACTATCTTGAAAGCATAGTTGAATTAAATCCGCTTCACGGCCCACCTGCAATTAGCGGAATTAAGGCTTGCCAAGCGGTAATGCCAAACGTAAAGCACGTTGGTGTGTTTGACACCTCGTACTATTCAACCGTAGAGGAAAAGGCTTATATCTACCCTATTCCATACGAGCTTTACGAAAAATATAAAATTCGCCGTTACGGCTTCCACGGCACCTCACACAGATTTGTGTGTCAGAAGGCTATGGAGATATTAAATAAAAAGGATGCAAAAGTGATCACCTGCCACCTCGGCAACGGCTCGTCAATCACGGCAAGCGTTGGCGGACGTGCGGTTGACACCTCAATGGGCTTTACCCCACAGGAGGGCGTTCCGATGGGTACGCGCAGCGGCTCTATCGACCCAACCGTTGTATCATATATAATGAAAAAGGAAGGACTTTCACCCGACGGGGTTGAAAAGCTCCTCAATTCAAAATCGGGACTTCTCGGTATTTCGGGCGTTTCAAGCGACTGCCGCGACGTTATGATTGCGGAGAGTGAGGGAAACAAGCGTTCAAGGCTTGCAATGGAAATCTTGGTTCATTATATTAAGAAAATTATCGGCTCGTACGTTGCTGAAATGAACGGACTTGACGCTCTCGTATTTACAGCGGGCATCGGAGAAAACGACAGTGACGTAAGAGAAAGGGTTTGTAAGGATCTTTCCTACCTCGGAATTGAAATTGACGAAAGCGTCAATAAAAACGCAAAAAGAGGCGAGCAAACCGAAATTACAAAAAAGGGCGCGGCGGTTAGAACCCTCGTGCTTCCGACAAACGAGGAATATATGATTGCCCTCGACACATACAAGCTTATTAATAAATAATTAATAATAAAAAAATCACATAAATCGAAAGGAAAAAAGAAAAATGAAATCAGCTTACGAAATTAAAAAGGAAATCTGTGAGGTTGGCCACGCAATTTATCATCTCGGATTCGTTGCCCAAAACGACGGTAATATCTCCGTTAAGGTTAGCGAAAATGAGTACTACTGCACACCAACAGGCGTATCAAAGGGTGCGCTTACCCCTGATATGATTATCAAGGTTGACAGAAACGGAAACAAGATTGAGGGTAAATTAAATCCTTCATCAGAAATCAAAATGCACATGCGCGTTTACCAAAAGCGTCCTGACGTTGGTGCAGTTGTTCACGCTCACCCACCGATAGCTACCGCATTTACAATTGCAGGCATCGACCTTGACCAATACATTCTTCCTGAGGCAGTTTTGACAATTGGTGAGGTTCCAACCTGTGCATACGGTACTCCTTCAACAATGGAAATTCCCGACTCACTCGAGCCATACATCGAAAACCACGATGCATTCCTTCTCCAAAACCACGGCGCTTTGACAGTAGGCTTCAGCCTCCAAAAGGCAATGTTCGTTATGGAAGAGGTTGAATTCAACGCAAAGATTTGTAAGTACGCTATGGAGCTTGGTGCAGTTCACGAAATTCCAAACGATCAGTTGAAGAAGCTTATGGATCTCCGTAAGAAGATGAACATTCCTGGCCGTCACCCCGGTATTGATTACGGTGAGGAAGAATGCAAGTGCGGCGCAAACGAGGAGCTTGTTGCTGAAATCACACGCCGTGTAATTGCTGCTCTCGGAAAATAATTTCTCCGTATTTTAAGTAAAATTCAAGGAAAGGAGAAATTTAATGGCTATAAATTGGACAGAGGCGCAAATTGAAGAAATCGTAGCTTCAGTAATGAAGGGACTTGGCGGTTGCGCGCCCACTACCAAGGAAGAATATGACGGCTCGGGCTATAACGGCAAAAAATATATCGGTGTTTACAGCGATATGAACGAAGCCATTGACGCGGCAGAGTCAGGCTACCGTGCGGTAAGAGCGATGAGCCTTGAGCAAAGAGAAAAAATAATTGCTATTATTCGTGACCTTTGCAGACAGGAAGCGCCGACTATGGCGCGCTTAGGCGTTGACGAAACCAAAATGGGCAGAGTTGACCATAAAACCGCGAAGCATATTCTCGTTGCAGACAAAACTCCCGGCACATCCGATATTACTCCACAGGTAAAGACGGGTGACTACGGTCTTACCCTTACGGAAATGGCGCCGTTTGGAGTTGTTGGAAGCATTACTCCAAGCACAAACCCATCTGAAACGGTAATTTGTAACAGTATAGGAATGATAGCCGCAGGCAACGGTGTTGTATTTAACCCACACCCCAACGCTATTGCAACCTCAAACTATGCAATTGACTTAGTAAACCGTGCAAGCGCACTCGGCGGCGGCCCTCGCGTTTTGGTTGCATCCGTTATAAAGCCTACGCTTGATACCGCAAGCATAATGTACAAGGACCCAAGAATTAAGCTTCTCGTTTGTACGGGAGGCCCGGGCGTTGTAAAAGCGGTTTTGGCAAGCGGCAAAAAGGCTATCGGTGCAGGTGCGGGCAATCCCCCTGTTATAGTTGACGATACTGCCGATATAAAAAAGGCGGGCAAGGACATAATAGACGGCTGTACCTTTGATAACAACCTCCCCTGTATTGCGGAAAAGGAGGTATTTGCCTTTAATTCAATAGCTGACGAGCTAATCGAATCTATGAAAGCAAACGGCGCATATCTTATCACAGGCGAGCAGGCAAAGAAGCTTGCAAGCATTGTTCTCGTTGAAAAAACAAACCCGAAAACAGGCATTAAATCAAAGATAGTAAACCGCGATTGCGTTGGCCGTGACGCTAAGGTGCTGCTCGAAAAAATCGGCATAACCGTGTGCGACAAAATCCGTTGCATTATTTGCGAAACGGACTTCAACCACGAATTCGTGCAGGAGGAGCTTATGATGCCAATTCTTCCTATTGTAAGAGTTAGAGATATTGACGAGGCTATCTCCCTTGCCGTTAAGGCAGAGCACGGCAACCGTCATACGGCACATATGCACTCTAAAAACATAGACAATTTAACAAGATTTGCAAGAGCCGTTGAAACCACTATTTTCGTAAAGAACGCTCCGTCGTATGCAGGCATAGGCTTTGGCGGCGAGGGTCATACCACCTTTACGATAGCAGGTCCGACAGGCGAAGGCATTACAAGCGCTAAGAGCTTTACAAGACAGCGCCGCTGCGTGCTTGCGGAAAGCTTCAGAATAATCTAAGAAAGGTAAAAGAAATGAACATTTCATCATCACAGGTAGAGAGCATAGTTCGTAAGATTCTCGGTGAAATATCACCTTCGTCAAGCGGTAAGGCGAGCGCCTCCGTTCCAAAGACTGCGAAGGTTGCAATGCTCACATCACCTAAGAAAATCGAGGTTAAGGAATTCCCTATTCCAACCGTTGGTGACAACGATATCCTCGTTAAGGTTGAGGGCTGCGGCGTTTGCGGAACTGACGTTCACGAATGGAAGGGCGACCCCTTCGGCTTAATTCCCGTAACACTCGGTCACGAGGGTACAGGCGAAATTATCGCTCTCGGTAAAAATATAAAGGCTGATACAGCAGGCAACCCAATTAAGGTTGGCGACAAGATAGTTACCTCTGTTATCAGCTGCGGCGAATGCTTCGTTTGCCGTAATAAGCCTGCAAATACAAACCTTTGCGACAAGCAGGGCGTATTCGGACTTATCCCACACAGTGATGCAAATCCGTTAACAGGTTGGTTTGCTTCACACCTTCTCATCAGCGGCAAGGGCTCAACGTATTTTGTTGTAAACGACCTTGACTTAAAGGAAAGAATGCTTCTTGAGCTTGCTTGCGTTTGCGTGCATGCACTCAAAAGAGCAAACACAACGGGTCTTATAAACTTTAACTCTAAGGTTTTGGTTCAAGGACTTGGCCCTGTTGGTCTTGTTATGATTAGCGTGCTTCGCGCGGCAGGTGTAAACCATATCGTAGCGATTGACGGTACTCCTAAGCGCCTTGAAATGGCAAAGAGGCTCGGTGCAAAAACAGTTATCAGCTTTAAGGAAATAACCTCACTTGAGGACAGAGTTAACCTTGTTAAGAGTGTAGCAAACGGCGTTGGCGTTGACTTTGCATTCCAATGCACGGGCGCACCCGCGGCAGCTAAGGACATTTACGAATATATTCGCCGTGGCGGCGGTATGTGCGAAATGGGCTTCTTCGTAAACAACGGTGAATATACCGTTAACCCACACTTTGCTATGTGCAACAAGGAAATTAACATAGTTGGCTCTTGGGACTACAGTGCTGACGACTACCCAACGACAATGGCATTCCTTCGTCAGGCAAGAGAAATGAATATTCCTATTAAGGAGCTTATAACTCACTCATTCCCTCTTGACAAGCTCAACGAGGCAATGGAGGTTAACGTTTCTCAGCAGGGTATCAAGATTTGCTACGTTGCTGACTAAGTAAAGGAGTTAAATTATGGCTCTTGGAATGATTGAGGTCTATGGCTTTGCTACTGCAATAGTGGTGGCGGACGCTATGGCTAAGGCGGCTGAGGTTAAGGTAGTTGCCATTGACAAAAATAAGCCTGCGGGCGGTGACTCTGCAAGAGTGCCACTCGTTATGGCAATAAAGGTAGAAGGCTCGGCGGCGGCTGTTGAGGCAGCTATCGAGGCAGGAAAAAACGAGGCTGAAAAGCGTGAGCTTTATATTACCCATAAGGTAATTGCAAGACAAAGCGAGGACATTGAGTGGTTCGCCCACCTCTCTGCCCTTGGCAAGGATAAGCTCAGATAAATAATAAATGATAATAAATTAAAAGGAGAATAAAACAATGATGGAAGCATTAGGAATGGTAGAAACAAGAGGCTTAGTAGCTGCAATTGAGGCAGCTGATGCTATGGTAAAGGCTGCAAACGTAGTTCTTATCGGTAGCGAAAAGATCGGCTCAGGTCTAGTTAGCGTTATGGTTCGCGGCGACGTTGGTGCAGTTAAGGCAGCAGTTGAGGCAGGCTCAGCAGCAGCTAACTCCCTTGGTGAGGTTATTGCAACACACGTAATCCCAAGACCGCACGCAGACGTTGAAAAGCTTCTTCCTATTATAAAATAATTAAGGGTTTTATAATATGAAGGCAATAGCGTTACTTGAAGTGCAGGCTATGGTAGCCGCAATTGCAGGACTTGACGCTATGGTTAAGGCGGCAGACGTAAAGCTCATTCACGTGGAAAAGCGCCTCGGCGGCAGACTTGTAACGGTTGTCGTTGAAGGCGAGGTTTCCGCGGTGACGGCTGCGCTTGAAGCAGGCAGATTGGAAGCCGCTAAGGTAGGAAACGTTAAGTGCTGTGAGGTTATCGCACGCCCACATCCCGACGTTATGAGATTTTTAACGACGGGCTGATAAACTTAGTTTCATTTGGGTAAGCCCAAATGGGCTAAACGAAGATTTTTGAAGCGACACGCTTTGAAATAAATAATTAAAAATAATAATTCTTATAGGAGGATTTTACAATGGAAGCACTCGGAATGGTAGAAACAAGAGGTCTTGTTGCTGCAATCGAAGCAGCTGATGCTATGGTAAAGGCTGCAAACGTAGTTCTTATCGGTAGCGAAAAGATCGGCTCAGGTCTAGTTAGCGTTATGGTTCGCGGCGACGTTGGTGCAGTTAAGGCAGCAGTTGAGGCAGGC
>JBGVIN010000022.1:0-11601 GCA_045123255.1 Eubacteriales bacterium | reverse complement strand
CGAAGCTCTGAAGCGCCAAATTAAGAACACCGCCGCGCTAAAAAGCAGTATGGGAATTATATGAGCAAGTGAAAAGTTGGTAAAGTCACCGTGCTCGCCGTAGCCAAAGAAGCCGTCTCTAAAAAATCTGCACCAGATTTCGCCCTCTTGCACGTTGAAGCCGCCTGGCATATTGCCCGTCATTTGCTCAACCACATCCTCGGAAATGCTTGAATTAATTACCGAATTCATAAAGTCCCTCCTTAAAAAAAGATACCCTATTATTGCACAAAAGCAGAGAAATGTCAATGATTTTTGATAAATTCATTCACATCTTGTTAACAATTTACAAATCACTAACAAAATATTTACAAAATTCACCTCAAAAATGATGATAAGCTATAATAAAATAAAAAAATTATAAAAAAGACTTGACAAATACGCGCGATTATTATAAAATACTAACTATATAAGACGAAGAAGGGAAATATAAAGCTTCTACTTTTAAGAGAGCCGTCGGTTGGTGCAAGACGGTAAGGACGGTGCTTTTGTCTCATCCCAGAGTTGCCAACCCAAAGGCGCAAGCCGAGTAGATTTGGACGGGTCCTCCCGTTACAGAGGAGTTTTGTTGATTGACAGAACAAGAGTGGGCGTTTGTCAAAAAGAGTGGTACCGCGGAGTTTTCTTCGTCTCTTTATGCACAGGGGTTGTTGCGTAAAGAGGCATTTTTTATTAACTGCTTAAACGCTCTCTCGGGAAAGGATTTAGCTATGAAGAATTATCAAAAATATTCAAAACAGTATTTCGCGCCAAACGGCGTAACTATGGACTGGACAAAAAAGGAAGCAATAGAAAAGCCGCCTATTTGGTGCAGCGTTGACCTTCGTGACGGAAACCAAGCGCTTATTATTCCTATGTCGCTTGAGGAAAAGCTTGAGTTTTTCAAGCTCCTTTGCAAGGTCGGCTTCAAGGAAATCGAAATAGGCTTCCCCGCAGCCTCGGAAACGGAATACGAGTTTTGCAGAACCTTAATTGAAAACAATTTAATACCCGACGACGTTACAATTCAAGTGCTTACCCAATCGCGCGAGCATATTATTGCCAAAACCTTCGAGGCTATTGACGGGGCAAAGCACGCAGTCGTTCACCTTTATAACTCCACCTCGGTTGCTCAAAGAGAGCAGGTATTTAGAAAGAGCAAGGAGGAAATAATTGAAATTGCCAAGTTCGGCGCAAATCTTTGTAACGAATATAAAGCAAAAGCAAATGGCAAGGTTACCTTTGAATATTCCCCTGAAAGCTTCACAGGCACAGAGCCTGAGTTTGCACTCGAAATTTGCAACGAGGTTATAAATATTTGGAAGCCTACACCTGATAATAAGGTTATTATCAACCTTCCCGTTACCGTTTCGCACTCAATGCCACACGTGTACGCAAATCAGGTTGAATATATGTCAAAAAATCTTAACTGCCGTGAAAACGTAATTATCTCGCTCCACCCACACAATGACCGCGGATGCGCGGTTGCAGACAGTGAGCTTGGTCTTTTAGCAGGCGGTGACAGAATTGAGGGTACACTCTTCGGCAACGGTGAAAGAACGGGTAACGTTGATATCATCACCTTAGCTCTTAATATGTATTCGCAGGGCATCGACCCCGAGCTTAATTTCTCAAACCTCCCCGAAATTACCGAGGTTTACGAAAAGGTTACGAGAATGCACGTTTACGAAAGACAGCCGTATAGCGGTCAGCTCGTCTTTGCGGCGTTCAGCGGCTCACACCAAGATGCAATTGCAAAGGGTATGAAATTTAGAGAGGGCACCGATAAAATTTGGAACGTGCCGTATCTCCCTATCGACCCAACCGACGTTGGCAGAGTTTACGAGGCAGACGTAATAAGAATAAATTCTCAATCGGGCAAGGGCGGCATCGGTTATATTCTTGAAACACAGTATAAGCACGTGTTGCCACCTAAGATGAGAGAAGCGTTCGGTTATCACGTAAAGAGCATTTCCGACCACGAGCACAGAGAGCTTATGCCGAGCGAGGTTTACGATATTTTCATTCGTTACTTCGTTAACGTAAGCGCTCCCGTTGAGGTTGAAAAGGCTATTTATACAGATACTGAAAACGGTATCACAGCCGAATGCACGATTAAATATAAAGGAATTTCCTATGTCCGAGTCTCCCAGGGAAACGGTCGCTTAGACGCAGTTTCCGAAGCAATAAAGGACGTAATCGGTATCGATTATATCTTCGATAGCTACACAGAGCACGACCTTGAGGGAAAATCAAGCTCAAAGGCATCATCTTACGTTAGCATTAAGCTGGGCGGCAAAGCGTTCTACGGAGCGGGTATCGATAGCGATATTATCGTTTCGTCAGTTAAGGCGCTTGTGAGCGCGGTTAACATTATGCTTTCAAAGGAGTAATAAGCAAAATCCCTCAAATTAACGAAGGAGGAAAATATTATGAAAATGACAGGCGCAGAAATAATTATAAATACGCTTATCGAGCAGGGTACGACTGACGTTTTCGGCTATCCGGGCGGACAGGTTATCAATATTTATGATGCACTTTATAAAAATAGCGATAGAATAAATCACATTTTAACCGCACACGAGCAGGGCGCGGCACACGCAGCCGACGGCTACTCACGTGCAACGGGCAAGGTTGGCGTTTGTATTGCAACCTCAGGCCCAGGGGCAACCAACTTAGTTACGGGTATTGCAACCGCAATGCTTGACTCAATTCCAATGGTTGCAATTACAGGCAACGTTCCTTGCTCACTTATCGGTAAGGACTCGTTCCAAGAAATTGATATTACAGGTATTACGTTACCTATAACAAAGCACAACTATTTCGTCAATAAAATCGAGGACTTAGCGGACTCAATCCGCGAGGCGTTCCAAATTGCCAAGTCGGGCAGACCCGGTCCTGTCCTTGTTGACGTGCCAAAGGATGTTCAAGTGGCAACGTATGATTTCGAGCCACAGGAAATCGTACCGAAAATTCCGCTTCCAAAGGCAGACGAATGCTCGATTGATGAGGCGGTAGCACTTATTAACGAAGCAAAGAAGCCGTATATTTACATAGGCGGCGGTGCGGCAGGACTTAATATGGGTAAGGAAATTATCGCCCTTGCCGAAAAAATCGATGCTCCTATCGGATGCACCTTCATGGGTCTTTCAGCCGTTCCCGACGGATATGACCGCTTCCTTGGCATGCAGGGCATGCACGGTCACTTCGCTTCATCAATATCGCAAAAGCACGCAGACTTAATTATCGGCGTTGGCGTTCGCTTTAGCGACCGCGCCACGGGTAATACCGCAAAGTTTGCAAAAAATACGAAAATAATTCAGCTCGACCCCGACTTTGCCGAAATTAACAAAAACGTTAACGTTGACCTCGGTATCGTTGCCGACGTTCGCGACTCGTTTTTAAGAATTCTTGACAAGGTTCAAGAAAGTAAAAAGCCCGAATGGGAAAAAGAGGTTGAGGGATATAAGGCAAAGGAAGCTGAAATTGCTGAAAAAGCCGCTAAAATGGCAGGCGAGCGCATGACCCCGAAAATGGTCTTCGACGTGATAAACAAAAACAAGCTTCCGAGAACTATTATCACAACAGACGTTGGTCAGCACCAAATGTGGGCGGCTCAGTACGCAAAATTCGACACGACAAGACGCTTCGTTTCAAGCGGCGGTCTTGGCACAATGGGCTTCGGTCTTGGCGCGGCAATCGGCGCGCGTGTTGCAACTAACGACCCAACAGTCTTAATTACGGGTGACGGTAGCTTCGGTATGAACCTAAACGAGCTTGCAACGGCAGTTACCTACAAGGTTCCGCTTGTTATAGTTCTTTGCAACAACGGCGTTCTTGGCATGGTTCGTCAATGGCAAAACCTTTTCTTCGGCAAGAGATTTTCAAATACCGTTCTTGAAAGAAAGACCGATTTCGTTAAGCTCGCCGAGGCATTCGGTGCCGTTGGTATGAGGGCAAGCAAAATAGACGAGTTTGAAGCATCGTTCAAAAAAGCGATTGCAATTGACGGCCCTGTTGTAATAGACACACTTATTGACAAGGATGAGTTCGTTCTTCCAATGCTCCCACCAGGCGGCTCGATAGACGACATCATCACGGAAAAGTGAGGTAAAGGCGATGGAAAAAACAAATAAATTCGTAATTGCCGTTTACGTTGATAACAAATACGGCGTGCTTACAAGAGTTACAAGCATGTTCACCCGCCGCGGCTTCAACATTGATGCCTTGACGGTTGGTGAAACCGAAAGCCCCGAATATTCCCGAATTACAATTTGTATGAGCGGTGACGGCTACGCAAAGGAGCAGCTTATAAATCAGCTTCGTAAGCTTATAAACGTTAAAAAGGTTGAAGAAATTGAGGAAAGCTCATCAATTAAAAGAGAGCTTGCACTCATTAAAATCAAAAACGTCTCAGGCACAAGAACGGACGTTCTTTCCGCAGTTGACGTATATCGCGCAAAGGTAATTGATTTTACCGCGAGCGAAATGTGCATTGAAATCACGGGTGCGCCTGAAAAAATCAATGCGTTTATTGAGTATATTAAGCCATACGGTATTCTTGAAATGTGCCGTACGGGTATAGTAGCACTTGAAAGAGGAGAGGGCACGCTTCTTTCCAAGGAAACAAAAACAGGTGTTCATAAGCAAAATAGCTAATAATTTAAGTAAAGATATTTAAGGAGAAAATTATCATGGCAAACAACATCTACTATCAACAGGATTGCGATCTCAACAAATTAAACGGCAAGACCGTTGCAATCATCGGCTACGGCTCACAGGGTCACGCACACGCTCTTAACTTGAAGGAGTCAGGCGTTGACGTAATCGTAGGTCTTTACGAGGGCTCAAAGAGCTGGGCAAAGGCAGAAAAGGCAGGCTTAAAGGTTATGACCTCTGCTGAGGCTGCAAAGAACGCTGATATGATTATGATTCTTATCAACGACGAAAAGCAAGCAAAGCTTTATAAGGAAAGCATCGAGCCAAACCTCACTGAGGGCAAAACACTTATGTTCGCTCACGGCTTCAACATTCACTTCGGCTGCATTAAGCCACCAAAGAACGTTAACGTAATCATGGTTGCTCCAAAGGGCCCTGGTCACACCGTTCGTTCAGAGTACCAGGTAGGTAAGGGTGTTCCTTGTCTTATCGCCGTTCACCAAGACGCAACAGGCGATGCACTTGAGCTCGGTCTTGCATACGCACTCGGTATCGGCGGCGCACGTGCAGGCGTACTTGAAACAGACTTCAGAACAGAAACAGAAACAGACCTCTTCGGTGAGCAAGCAGTTCTTTGCGGCGGTGTTTGCGCACTTATGCAAGCAGGCTACGAAACACTCGTTGAGGCAGGCTACGACCCAAGAAACGCATACTTTGAGTGCATTCACGAAATGAAGCTCATCGTTGACCTCATTTACCAAAGCGGCTTTGAGGGTATGAGATACTCAATTTCAAATACAGCTGAATACGGTGACTACATCACAGGTCCAAAGATTATCACAGCTGATACAAAGAAGGCTATGAAGAAGGTTCTTTCCGACATCCAAGACGGTACGTTTGCTAAGGACTTCTTGCTCGATATGTCAGATGCGGGCAGCCAGGTTCACTTCAACGCTATGAGAAAGCTCGCATCAGAGCATCCAAGCGAGGTTGTTGGTAAGAAGATTAGAGACCTTTACAGCTGGGCTGACGAAGAAAAGTTTATCAATAACTAATCAATAATCTGAATTGTAGGGGAGGGGTTTTCCCTCCCGTCAACAATAAATGGAGAACAAAAATGATTAAAGATACAATTGTAAACGGTTCACATAACGCCCCCCACCGTTCGTTATATAAGGCACTCGGCTTAACGCGCGAGGAGCTTGACCGCCCACTTATCGGTATTGTCAGCTCGTATAACGAGATAGTTCCGGGACATATGAACCTTGATAAAATTACAGAGGCTGTAAAGCTTGGCGTTGCTATGGCAGGCGGAACACCTATTATGTTCCCTGCAATTGCCGTTTGTGACGGTATTGCTATGGGTCATATCGGTATGAAATATTCCCTCGTTACCCGTGACTTAATTGCCGACTCAACGGAGGCTATGGTTATGGCACACGGCTTTGACGGTCTTGTTATGATTCCAAACTGCGATAAAAACGTACCAGGACTTTTAATGGCGGCGGCAAGACTTAATATTCCTACCGTTTTCGTTAGCGGAGGCCCTATGCTCGCAGGCCGTGTAAACGGACACAAAACAAGCCTTTCAAGTATGTTTGAGGCGGTTGGCTCATATAAAGCAGGCACACTCGACGAGTGCGGTCTTTGCGAATATGAAAACAAAACCTGTCCAACCTGTGGCTCATGCTCGGGTATGTACACCGCAAACTCAATGAACTGCTTAACCGAGGTTCTCGGTATGGGTCTTTCGGGTAACGGTACAATCCCTGCCGTATATTCTGCAAGAATTGAGCTTGCAAAGCATGCGGGCATGCAGGTTATGGAGCTTATTAAAAAGAATATTCGCCCACGCGACATTATGACCGAGGCGGCTATTAAGAATGCAATCACTGCCGACATGGCACTTGGCTGCTCAACGAACAGTATGCTTCACTTGCCGGCTATTGCAAACGAGTGCGAGGTTAAATTCGACCTTGATTTCGTTAACGAAATTAGCGAAAAAACACCAAACCTCTGCCACCTCGCCCCTGCAGGACCAACCTATATGGAGGATCTATATCAAGCAGGCGGCGTTTATGCGGTTTTGAAGGAAATTGACAAGCTTGGCTTACTTGATACAAGCGTAATGACCGTAACGGGCAAAACACTTGGCGAAAATATAAAGGACGCTGTCAACCGCGACCCTGAAACAATAAGACCTATCGATAATCCGTTTACAAAAACAGGCGGTATCGCGGTATTAAAGGGCAATCTTGCTCCCAACGGATGCGTTGTTAAGCGTAGTGCCGTTGCTCCCGAAATGCTCGTTCACGAAGGACCTGCAAAGGTTTACGAGAGCGAGGAGGAGGCAATTAGCGCTATCTACGCAGGCAAGATTGAAAAGGGCGACGTAGTTGTAATTCGTTACGAAGGACCAAGCGGTGGCCCGGGTATGAGAGAAATGCTTTCTCCAACCTCTGCAATTGCAGGTATGGGACTTGATAAGGACGTTGCGCTTATTACCGACGGACGCTTCTCAGGTGCAACAAGAGGTGCGTCGATAGGTCACGTTTCCCCCGAAGCAGTTAGCGGCGGCACAATTGCCTACGTTAAAAACGGAGATATTATTTCAATCAATATTCCCGAATATAAAATTGAGCTTAAGGTAAGCGATGACGAGCTTAAAAAGCGTAAGGCGGAAATGCCTATAAAGAAAAAGGAAAACCTTAAGGGCTACTTAAAGCGCTACTCACAAATGGTAAGCTCGGCTGACAAGGGCGCTATAATTAACCGCTAAAGACTGATAAGCTTCGTTATGCGTTGGTGCTCCTAAATTACGACCTCAACGTACGCACAAGTACGCTATCGCCCGTAATTTGCGGTGCGCCTAGCCTAACTTGCTTCTAAGCCTTTAGAAAATCATGTGCCTTTCTCTCGAGAGGAAGGTATCACCATTAGGTGACGGATGAGGTGTTAAAAAAGATTTACCCACCACCCCCCGTGTGGTGGGCATACCAAAGGGCATCTTTTTAGGTGCTTTTTGGTATGCTATAAGCTAACAAAAGAAGGAGTATAGATTATGTCAATGACAATGACTCAAAAAATCTTGGCAGCTCATGCAGGGCTTGACAAGGTAGAGGCAGGACAACTCATCTTGGTTAATCTTGATAGAGTTTTGGGTAATGATATTACCTCTCCTGTGGCAATTAAGGAATTTAATAAAATAGGTGCTTCACAGGTTTATGACAAGGAAAAGGTAACTATGGTCATGGACCACTTCGCACCTAACAAGGATATAAAGGCGGCAGAGCAATGCAAAATGTGCCGCGAGTTCTGTAACGATAAGGAGGTTACACACTTCTACGACGTTGGCAGAATGGGCATTGAGCACGCGCTCCTTCCCGAAAAGGGACTTGTAGTTAGCGGCGACGTTGTAATAGGTGCTGACTCACACACCTGCACGTATGGCGCACTCGGTGCATTCTCAACGGGTGTCGGCTCAACCGATATGGCTTGCGGTATGGCAACGGGCAAGGCTTGGTTCAAGGTTCCGAGCGCAATTAAGTTCGTGCTTTCGGGCAAGCTTAATAAATACGTTTCGGGTAAGGACGTTATCCTTCACATCATCGGTAAAATCGGCGTTGACGGCGCTTTATATAAGTCAATGGAGTTCGTTGGCGAGGGCGTTTCCTCACTTACTATTTACGACCGATTGACCATTTGCAATATGGCAATTGAGGCAGGCGCGAAAAACGGTATTTTCGAGGTTGACGAGCAAACCGTAACTTACATAAAAGAAAGAAGTGACCGCGAAATAGTTTCTTACAAAGCAGACGAGGACGCGGTATATGATGAGGTTTACGAAATAGACCTTTCCGAAATAAAATCGACAGTTGCATTCCCACACCTTCCCGAAAACACAAAAACCTTTGACGAAATCGGTGATATTGCAATCGACCAGGTAGTAATAGGCTCTTGTACAAACGGTCAGTATAAGGATATTGAGGAAGCCGCAATGATTCTTAAGGGCAGAAAAATTGCAAAGAACGTGCGCGCAATTATTATTCCTGCAACACAGGATATATATCTAAAAGCAATTGAAAACGGTCTTGTTAAAATCTTTATCGATGCAGGCTGCGTTGTTTCAACCCCAACCTGCGGCCCTTGCCTTGGCGGATATATGGGTATTCTTGCCGCAGGCGAGCGCGCGGTCGCAACAACAAACCGTAACTTCGTAGGCAGAATGGGTCACGTAACGAGTGAGGTTTACCTCGCAAGCCCCGCCGTTGCCGCAGCATCGGCTATTGCAGGCAAAATTGCCGACCCGTCAAAAATTTAAGGAGGATAGTTATGAAATTTACAGGAAAAGTAATCAAATACGGCGATAACGTAGACACTGACGTAATTATCCCCGCAAGATACTTAAACACAAGCGACCACGCCGAGCTTGCCTCACACTGTATGGAGGACCTCGACAAGGACTTTACAAAAAGAGTAGAGCTTGGTGACATTATGGTGGCAGGCGACAACTTTGGATGCGGCTCATCTCGTGAGCATGCGCCTATTGCAATTAAAGCAAGCGGTATTTCCTTGGTAATAGCCAACACCTTTGCAAGAATTTTCTACCGTAACTCAATTAACATCGGTCTTGCAATTTTGGAGTGTCCCGAGGCGGTTGCTAATATTAACGACGGCGACAGGGTTGAAGCCGACCTTGATAACGGTATTATATACAACCTAACCACGGGCAAGGAGTTCAAAACTCAACCGTTCCCCGAATTCATTCAAAAGATAATTACAAACGGCGGACTTATCGAGTCCATCAAAAAGGGCGAATTCAACTGACAAGCTCGCTTGTCATCCCGAGCGTAGTCGAGGGATATAAAAATACGTATAAACGTCATCCCGAGCGTAGTCGAGGGATCTAAACGAGGTAAATTATGACATACAATATAGCATTATTAAAGGGTGACGGAATAGGACCCGAAATAGTAGATAGCGCAGTAGAGGTACTAAACGCGGTTGGTAAAAAATTCGGTCACACCTTCAACTTCACACCGTATTTAATAGGCGGTGCCGCCATTGATGAAACAGGAAAGCCACTTCCAAAGGAAACGGTTGAGGGATGCTTATCATCCGATAGCGTGCTTCTCGGTGCAGTAGGCGGACCCAAATGGGATACCTTGCCTGGCGATATGCGTCCTGAGAAGGCACTTCTCGGTATTCGTGAGGCGATGGGGCTTTTTACAAACCTTCGTCCTGCAAAGCTTTATCCTGCACTTAAGGGTGAATGTCCGCTTCGCTCGGATATCGTTGAAAACGGCTTCGATATTCTTATAGTACGCGAGCTGACAGGCGGTATTTATTTTGGTGAGCGCGGTATGAGAGAGGGTAAATACGGCGAGGAGGCATACGATACGGAATGCTATTCCCGTATGGAAATTGAAAGAATTTTGAAGGTAGCATACGAGTCCGCAATGAAAAGAGGCGGCAAGCTGACGAGCATTGACAAGGCAAACGTGCTTGACTCCTCACGCCTTTGGAGAAAGATAGTTCACGAAATGGAAAAGGACTACGTAGGTGTTACTGTTAACGATATGCTCGTTGATAACGCCGCTATGCAGCTCGTTCGTAACCCACAGCAGTTTGACGTTATAGTTACAACGAATATGTTCGGTGATATTCTCTCCGACGAGGCGTCACAAATTACAGGCTCAATAGGTATGCTTCCATCAGCCTCTCTTGGCAACACAACCGTTGGTCTTTACGAGCCAATTCACGGCTCTGCCCCCGATATTGCAGGCAAGGGAATTGCAAACCCTATAGCAACTATTCTCTCAGCAGGCATGATGCTTCTTTACTCCTTCGGCTTAAAGGAAGAAAACGATGCAATTGTCGGCGCAGTTGACAAGCTCTTAAACGACGGTTATCGCACAGCCGACCTTTCCCACGGCGGCGAGTACTTAACCACCGCTGAGGTTACTGAAAAAATTATTGCAAATCTCTAAAACCCAAAAGGTGAAAAATGTCTAAAATAGAAGAAATATATTCCTCTCTTTGCCTCTTTACTGTAACGAGGGCAACCTTAAATACTCCCGTAATTAAAGCGTTTATGGAGTACTGTGAGGAAGAAAATAAAAGAGAAAAGCTTAAAAAATACGGCAAATTCGTATCAACCGTTTACGAAAACGGCGGAGTACTTTCCGAGTGCGTAAAGAAGGCGCTTTTTGAAAACGAAAACGTGTACGTTAAAGCAATTTCAAAAAATGAAAAAATCAGTCCAAAAATTGAAAACGCACTCAATTTTGAGCTTGAAGCGTTAAGCGCACTTGCATCGCTCACAAGCGATAGCTTTGGGCTCGATATGAAAATTAGCTCCAAGCTTCCCGAGTACGACACCGAAAAAATAGACGTTAAGGCAGCATATAGCGAGCGGTTGAATGAAATTCACCGCCACGGCTACGGCATTTTTGCCTCGTACTGTATGTTTTCTTCAACGGACGACGGTGAAATTGTGCCTATTGAGAGCGCGGACAAAACAACAATAGATAATTTTATCGGCTACGGCGAGGAAAGAAAAAAGGTGCTTGATAACACTGTTGCGTTTTTGGAAAACCGTCCTGCCGCCAATATTTTGCTCTACGGTGATGCAGGCACAGGCAAGTCCTCGACTGTAAAGGCTGTGGCAAATCACCTCTTTGAAAGCGGAATTCGTCTTATCGAGATAAGAAAGACACAGCTTCTTTTGCTCCCTAAGATTATGGCGCAAATTGCAAAAAATCCGCTTAAATTTATCATCTTTATCGACGACCTTTCGTTTAATAAAAACGACGATAATTTCAGTATGCTCAAAGCAACCCTTGAGGGCTCTGCCGCGGCAAAGGCTAAAAACGCGGTTATTTACGCAACCTCAAACCGCCGCCACATAGTTAAGGAAACCTT
>JBGVIN010000021.1:0-2461 GCA_045123255.1 Eubacteriales bacterium | reverse complement strand
GAAATGCTTGCTGCTATTAGTGCTAACGCGGTGTAAATATATATTATGTGGTTGGCACTTTTGGTGCTTTTTTCCACGAAGCATTTGTATGCGTATCTTGATTCGCCACTCAACCGTTCAACTATTTCCTTGGCGAATGTGCTTGCATTTACGCTTTTTACGTCTCTCTTGCTTAGGATTTTCTCAAGCGTTTCAAAAATCTTACCATCTTTTTCAAGCTCCTCGTCATTTCTTACCGTTTCGAGCTCCTTGTATTCCTTCTCTTTTATTCCGTTTTTTAGGTAATTAAGCTCAATTACGTCCACAGGGTGCGGAAAATTCATTCTAATCAGCTCCGCGCTGACAAGATTTCTTTTTTCAAAAGCAATAGTAGTTTTTACACCGTAAACGTCTGCGCCCAAAAGAGTGTGCGCTTTCGTATTGTTTCCGTATAACGTGCTTTTGGTATTTTCCTCGCCTCTTTTAATGATTTTCATATTATTTTTTCGTCCTTATTGCTTTTTTCTATGTATTATGTTAAAATTATTTATATTATATCACATATTTACCAAAATTTACAGGAGAGCAATATGGATACAGTAACCACGCAAAGAACAGTTTTACTTACTAAAATTATCAAAAATTTCAATCTCGAAACGATATACGCCCCGAGCGATATTGATAAAATAGTGCTTACACGCGCGGAAATACACCGCCCTGCTTTGCCGCTCACGGGATTTTTCGACCACTTTGACCCACTCAGAATGCAAATTATCGGTCTTGTTGAAACGGCTTATCTTTCTCAGCTTGAACCAAGCGTGCGCTATGAAAGAATTCGCGCACTTATGGAAAAAAAGCCCGTTTGCATCGTGCTTGCAAGAGATATTGAGCCGTTTTCGGAAATGCTTGAAATGTCAAAGGAATTTTCAATTCCGCTCCTTCGCACCAAGGTTGCGACAAATAGCTTCGTTTCTAACATTATTTCAACCTTGAACGTTGAGCTTGCCCCAACCATAACACGCCACGGCGTTTTGGTCGAGGTTTACGGCGAGGGTGTTTTAATCCTCGGCGATAGCGGTATCGGTAAGAGTGAAACGGCTATCGAGCTTATCAAGCGCGGTCACCGTCTTATTGCCGACGACGCGGTTGAAATAAGCAAGGTTTCCGAAAAAACCTTGGTTGGTAAGGCTCCCGAAATTATAAGACACTACTCCGAGCTTCGCGGTATCGGTATCGTTGACATTCGCCGTATTTTCGGTATGGGTGCGGTAAAGGAAACCGAGAAAATTCAGCTTGTCGTTAAGCTTGAGCATTGGATTGAGGGCAAGGCGTACGACCGTATGGGTCTTGACAACGAAACGTTTACAATTCTCGGTATAGACGTGCCTGCAATGACAATTCCCGTTTGCCCCGGACGTAACCTCTCTGTCGTGCTTGAAATTGCCGCAATGAACTCGCGCCAAAAACGAATGGGCTACAACACCGCCGAGGAGTTTAATAAGCGACTTGAGGAAATGTATAAATAAAATTCCGCATAACAGGATTTTGTCAAAACGGTTAATTCAACCTTGAATACTTAAAGGGGCTGTTGCAATAAGCACAGAACAAAAACAGAAACATTCTCGTCTAAAACCATAATATATATTGATTTCAAAGCGGTTTATTGTTGAGAACTTGCAAAATTGCAAGTTCTCTTCATTTTTTGTGTCCGTTTTTTAGACGCGACCTCGCACTCTACCGTACAAAGTACGCCGACGTGTACGAGTTCACGCCTTCTGCACTCATTTCACTATCCCCTAAAAAGAGGCGTCGCTAATGCGACAGCCTCTTTATTTTTGATTAGTCCTCTTTTTTCGGCGGAACGAATTCCAAAAGATCAGAAAGCTCACATTCAAGCACCGTGCAAAGGCGCGCCAAAACATCCGTATCAAGACGGGTGATTTTGTTGTTGCAGTAGTTGTTTATTTGTGTTCTTTGCATCTCTGCTCTGTGGCTTAGTTTGTTCTTGCTGAGTCCTTTTTTCTCTAATTGCTCCTTTAATTTTATCTTAATTACACCATATTCTTGCATACATATCACTCCATAATAAATTCACAAGTATAGTATAATTTAGTTACACATAAAATATAAGTTGCAAGAAATCTTGTCTGACTTTTTGCACAGTTTGAAATCATCTGCATAGTTTTGGCGTTTTGTGATACAATATATAAAAAGCATTGACAAATTGCGCATTTTGTGATACAATAATTATACTAATAATGGAGGTGAATATTATGGCTAACACAACAACAGTTCATACAAGAATTGATGCCACTCTCAAGGAAAACGTTGACGTTATTCTCTCTCAGCTTGGACTAACCTCATCTGATGCGATAAAGCTTTTTTATAAGCAAATTGAGTTAAACGGTGGCTTGCCCTTTGAGCTTAAAATCCCCAACAAGGTTCTTTTTGAAAAGAAACTGATGGAGGAGCTTTCACTCGG
>JBGVIN010000020.1:0-12303 GCA_045123255.1 Eubacteriales bacterium | reverse complement strand
TGTTTGATATAGTTGAAAAAATCGTTACAAGCTATAAAAACATTGAAAATCCAACTCTTAATGATATTATAAATGCAGATAAGGAAGCAAGAATTAAAGCTCTTGAATACATAAAGAATTGTTAAATATAAAAGTTGAACTGTACACGAGGTGGAAATGGTAGCATTATATATTTTACTTGCTCTTTTTGTTTTTGGGATTATGATTTTGGTGCACGAGCTTGGACATTTCGTATTTGCTAAAATTTTCAAGGTTGCCATAAACGAGTTTTCTATCGGAATGGGACCGAAAATTTTTTCAAAAAAGCTTAAGGACGGCGTGCAATATTCTTTAAGAGCCTTCCCGATCGGCGGCTTCGTTGCTATGGAGGGTGAAACTGAGGAAAGCGAGAACCCTAATTCCTTTGATAAAAAGCCTGCTTATCAGCGATTTATTATCGTATCGGCAGGCGCAATAGTCAATATTATAGTTGCTATAATTATAGTTTTCTTTTTGTCCGTCACCTCACCTTACTTTGGTACAACAACTATTGCATCATTCGAGGGTGGAGCTGAGTCCTTTCAAGGTCTTTACGAAAATGACGTAGTTATTTCAGTTGACGGTGAAAAGGTTACAATCGTTGACGAATTAAGCTACGCTATAATGATGCGCGGAAATAAGCCTATTGATATTTTAGTTAACCGTGGCGGAGAAGAGGTGCTTGTTAAGGGCGTTACGTTCCCGACAATCGAAAAGGACGGCTTCGTTTACGGCGATATGAATTTTAAGGTCTTTGGTGAGAAAAGAACCTTTGGAAGCGTGATAAAGAATACCTATCACACATCTTTATCTACCGTCAGAATGATTTGGGATTCAATAATTGGCTTGATAACGGGTAAATTCGGATTTAAGCAAATATCGGGTCCTGTAGGTGTTACAGGCGCTATGGTTGACGTGGCAAGAAAGGACGGACTTAGAAGCTTCCTTTTCTTAGTTTCCGTAATTTCTATGAACCTTGGCGTTTTCAACCTTCTTCCAATACCTGCGCTTGACGGCGGTACGCTTTTGTTTACGGGAATTGAAATGATATTCAGAAAAAGAATTCCAAGAAAAATTGAGGACACGTTAAAGCTTGTCGTTTTTGCGCTCCTTATTTTACTTGTAATTGCCGTTTCCATAAAGGACGTAATTATGCTCATTATTTGAGGAATAATATGAAATATAATGATATAAGACGAAAAACAAGATGTGTTAAAATAAAGGACGTTATACTTGGTGGCGAAAATGATATTGCCATTCAGTCAATGACAAACACTGACACACTTGATAAAATTAACACTCTTTCGCAAATTAAAGAGCTTCAAAGCGCAGGCTGTGACATTGTCAGAATTACTGTTCCTACGGTTGAAGCCGCGCAAACTATTGCTTTTTTGAAGCAAAATGAAGTTAAAATTCCTATTGTGGCTGACATTCACTTTGATTATAGAATTGCGCTTGAATGTGTTAAAATGGGAGTTGACAAAATTCGCATTAACCCTGGAAATATAGGTGAGGACTGGAAAATCAGAGAAGTTACAACTGCTTGCAAGGATGCTGGAATTCCTATCCGTATCGGTGTAAACGGTGGCTCGCTTGAAAAGCATATTTTAGAAAAATACAAAGCGCCGACCGCGGATGCAATTGCCGAAAGTGCTTTTTATCATATAAACTTGCTTGAAAAATTCGGTTTTTACGACACGGTTGTTTCAGTTAAATCATCAGATGTTATAAATATGATAAATGCGAATAGAATTATTGCCAAAAGCTGTGATTATCCGCTTCATTTAGGAGTTACCGAGGCAGGGGATTCATATAGCGGACTTATCAAAAGCTCAGTTGGTATCGGTTCACTTTTATGTGAAGGCATTGGCGATACTCTCAGAGTTTCATTAACCGCAAGTCCTGTCGAGGAAATCAAGGCGGCAAAGGAGCTTTTATCACTTATAGGATTTTATAATAAGGGTTCAATTCAAATTGTTTCCTGTCCTACCTGCGGTAGAACAAAAATTGACTTAATCGGTCTGTCATCACGCCTAAAGCAAGAAATTGACGGAATAAATACATACGGCAAGGACATAAAAATTGCGCTGATGGGCTGCATAGTTAACGGCCCTGGTGAAGCTAAGGAGTGCGATTTTGGAATTGCAGGCGGTAACGGCGAGGCGGTTTTGTTTAGACAGGGCGAAATTGTAAGAAAAATCAAGGAAAGCGAGATTATACCTTGCATTCTTGATGAAATTGAAAAATTTAGAAATAATTAGACGAAAAAACTAATTCAAATTGCTAGCTCGGTTTGAATTAGTTTTTATATAAATAAAGGAGGTAGAAAATTGAATTTAAGAGAAAGATTTAAGAAATATACTCCTTCTCAGGAAATGCTTCCTTATATGGATTTTATTGTTACAAACACTAAAGCCGACGTTCAAAACAGAATGATTGAGGTTAGCGTTGAATTTCCATATTTAGTTACAAAGGAAACGTTATATAAATTAGAAAATGAAATAAAATTAGCGTATGAGTTAAATTATTTGCGTATTTTCCCTAAATATCCATCTCATTTGTTCTCGAAATCATACCTCGACGAGGTGATTAAGGAGGCGTACCGTCAAGGTGCAATCGCAAAGGGATTTTTTAACGACTATTCGCTCGAATTTTCAGAAAATGAGATAGTTTTCAAAATTCCGTTTATCCAAGGCGGCATAGATTTACTCTCCCACGCATCGACCTCGGAAATATTTTCACAGATTATAAAGAATGAATTTAATCTGATTTATAACGTGAAAATCCTTCAACGCGAGGATTATATGAAGAGTGCCGAGCAATTTGAAACGAGAAAGCTTGATATTTTAAGACACGCGCTTGAGGAAATTCATACAACAGCATCTAAGGATGAAAAGAAAGAGGACGAGGAAAAGAATTATCGTCAGGATTTCAAAAAGTCAAATTCATTCTATACAGATGACGTTAAGTTTGAAAATAACGGCGGTACGGTAAAATGCGGCTTTTTAGAGTTTGATATCGAGGCTAAGGAATACGTAACGGGCGGAGAATTCGAAATTAAGAACATCGTTCCAATACGTAATTTAAGAGGCGGAATGCACGACGTTTGCGTTTTGGGTACGGTATTTTCCGTTGAGGAAAAGCAAATTAAAAGAGGAGCTCAAACGATAATTTCCGTTGGCATAACCGATAAGGACTCTTCCGTTTATATCAAAATTAACGTACCAACTGAGAAAAGAAACGAGGAGCTATCCTATTTTAAGAAGGGCTCTGCCTATGCAATACGCGGAAACGTAAAAAATGACGAATTTGACGGCGAATTGTTTGTTTCATATCTAGACGTTTGCAAGATTAATCTTAAAAAGCGTATTGACAACGCAGAAAATAAGCGTGTTGAGCTTCATTTACATACAAAAATGTCGCAAATGGATGCAACTATTGACCCGGACGAGCTTATAGATACTGTAAAAGCGTGGGGACACCGCGCAATTGCAATTACCGACCACGGAAACGTCCAGGGATATCAACAGATAATGAAGGCGTCGGAAAAAGCGGGCGTCAAGGTTATTTACGGTATGGAGGCGTACTTTGTTAACGACTCGTCAAGAAGCGTTTACGGTGATAAGGTTACAAGGCTCGACGAGGAGTTTTGTGTTTTCGACCTTGAAACGACAGGTCTTTCCAATAAAAGTGATAAAATCACCGAAATTGGTGCTGTAATTATTAAAAACGGCGAGGTCATTGATAAATATAATACATTTGTAAATCCCGAAAGACCAATTCCTGAAAAAATTGTCGAATTAACGGGAATAACTGACGATATGGTTAAGGATGCACGCAAAATTGATGAGGTTTTGCCCGAATTCCTTAATTTTGTCGGAAACCGCGTTTTAGTTGCGCATAACGCTAACTTTGACGTTGGCTTTGTCCGTCAAGCGTGCAACGAGGCGGGTATTGATTTCAAATGCACTTATATTGATACGGTTGCGCTTTCAAAATTTATTAACCCCGAGCTTAAAAAGCATAAGCTTAATTCACTTGCGGATTACTTCAACCTCGGTGATTTTAACCACCACAGAGCAAGTGACGACGCGGAAATGCTTGCAACTATACTTGAATGTATGTTTGAAAAGCTTCGCGGTGAGGGAATTTACGACACAAGCTCAATAAACCACTTAATGAATAAAAATGCCGATCCGCTTTCCTTACCGTCTAATCACCAGATAATTTTGGTAAAGAACAAGGTAGGTCTTAAAAATCTTTATAAGCTTGTTTCAGACGGCTTTTTGAAGTATTATAAAAGACATCCACGTATCCCTAAGTCTAATCTTGTTACGCACAGAGAAGGTCTTATAATAGGCTCTGCCTGTGAGGCAGGCGAGCTTTTCCAAGCTATTATCGATAACAGAAGTGACGATGATATTGAGGAAATCGCAAGCTTTTACGATTACCTCGAAATTCAACCTCTTTGCAACAATAAATTCTTAATTGCTGAGGGTCGTGCTTCAAGCGTTGAGGACTTAAAGAACTTCAACAGGCGCATAGTTGAGCTTGGTGAAAAGCTTGGTAAGCCTGTTGTTGCAACTTGTGATGCTCACTTTATGAATAAAGAGGATGAAATTACAAGAAAAATTCTCTTATCGGGTCAAAAATTCAAGGATGCCGACAACGATACGGGTATTTATTTCCGTACCACTAAGGAAATGCTTGAGGAATTTGAGTATCTTGGCAAGGAAAAGGCATACGAGGTTGTTGTCACAAATACGAACAAAATTGCCGATATGATAGATTACGACAATATTCGTCCGTTCCCCAAGGGCACGTTTACTCCAAAGATGGAGGGTGCTGAGGAGGATCTTACGAATATGTGCTGGGACAGAGCTAAAAGCATGTATGAGTTCGATGGAAAAATCCCCGAGGTTGTTTCAAGCCGACTTGACAAGGAGCTTACATCAATTATTCAAAACGGATTTGCCGTGCTTTATATGATTGCTCAAAAGCTTGTGTATTATAGCGAAAGTCTTGGCTATTTGGTTGGCTCGCGTGGCTCCGTTGGCTCGTCATTCGTTGCTACAATGGCGGGTATTTCCGAGGTTAACCCACTTCAGCCTCACTACCGTTGTCCAAATTGTCGATATAGCGAGTTTATAACTGACGGTAGTATCGGCTCGGGCTTCGATTTGCCCGACAAGAATTGTCCTCACTGTGGCGAAAAGCTGCTTCAGGACGGTCACGATATTCCATTTGAAACGTTCCTTGGCTTTAAGGGCGATAAATCACCCGATATTGACCTTAACTTCTCGGGCGACGTTCAAGGTAGAGTTCATAAATATACCGAGGATCTCTTCGGTGCTGAAAACGTATTCAGAGCAGGAACGATAAGCGGTATCGCGCCGAAAACCTCGTTTGGCTACGTTGCCAAGTATATGGATGACCATCAGCTAAACGTTAATAAAGCAGAGCTTTCGCGTCTTGTAGAGCTTTGTACGGGCGTAAAGAGAACGACAGGACAGCACCCGGGCGGAATAGTTGTTGTTCCAAAGGAATATGAAATTTACGACTTTTGCCCCGTTCAGCACCCTGCCGATGACGTTCACTCGGACATAGTAACAACTCACTTTACCTTTGAATATCTTCACGATACGCTTTTGAAGCTTGACGAGCTTGGACACGATATTCCAACGAAGTATAAAATGATAGAGCAGTTTACAAATACGTCGGTTTTGGACGTTCCTATGAACGACCCCGAGGTTTACGAGCTGTTTTTATCTACAAAACCGCTTGGCGGAGAGGATTTATTAAAAGGACTTAAATGCTCCGTTGGTACTTACGGCTTGCCCGAATTTGGAACTAAATTCGTTCAACAGATGCTTGTTGACGCAAAACCAAAAAATTTCTCCGACCTGCTTCAAATTTCAGGACTTTCTCACGGCACGGACGTATGGCTCGGTAACGCGCAGGAGCTGATTAAAAACGGAACCTGCACAATTTCCGAGGTTGTTGGTACTCGTGACAGTATTATGCTTTATCTTATCTATAACGGCCTTGAAAAGGGTATGGCGTTTAAGATAATGGAGGACGTTCGTAAGGGTAAGGGCTTGACAGCAGATTACGAGCAGGCGATGAAGGATAATAATATTCCAGAGTGGTATATTTCATCGTGCAAGAAAATTAAATACATGTTCCCGAAGGCACACGCCGCTGCATACGTAATATCGGCTATTCGTCTTGCTTGGTATAAGGTTCATATGCCGATGCAGTTCTACGCTGCGTATCTTAGCGTAGCACCGGGTGGTTTTGAATCCTCAATGGTAGAAAACGGTCTTGGCGGTATTCTTTTAAGAATTGAAGAAATAGAAGCTAAGGGAAATGAAGCAACCCAAAAGGAAAAGGAAACAATAGTCGCTTTGCAAATTGCATACGAATGCTTAGCAAGAGGCATTGAATTCTTGCCCGTTAGCTTCTTAAAATCCGATTCATCTAAATTTTTGCCTGAAAACGGCAAAATCCGCCTGCCATTCTCTTCAATTGCAGGTATAGGCGATAACGCATCTATAAAAATTGCAGAGGCGAGAATGAGCGGAGACGTATTTTCTGTTGAAGACTTCCAACAAAAAACGCGACTTTCGAAGGCGGTTATGGATTTGCTTGACAGAAATCACGTTTTTGATGAAATGTCTAAATCCAATCAGTTATCATTCGATATATAAAAAAATATAGCCCAAATTTTGGGCTATATTTTTCTTTCTGTTAGCTTTTTAGTTATTACCTTAACACCGTCGAAAATAATATCCGTTCGACTTTTTCCTCTTAAATCATAGCACTTGTCGATATCTAGAACCTTTTCAAGCTCGCAGCTTGAAAGCTCAACATCTTTGGCTTTGGAGTGGTTTATTAAAACCTTGCCATCATCGTGTTCTATAAATACAACCTTTTCTTCATCTGAATAAGTAACTGCAATTAACTCACTAATTTGAAGGTATCTTGTATTTTTCACCTCGTCAAAGCACTCAATATCATCACTAACAAGGTAAGTGCCAAGATAAAAGGGGTTTTCTTTATCAATACGGTTGCTGATAACGTTTGCCATAACGGTTTGGGTCCCTTTTTCTACTTTTCCAACCGATTTCTTATCTTGCTTTATTTTTCCGTTTGCAGACACGTAATATAAAAGCATTTTATTATTTTCGTGCAAAATTAAAGCGGTGTAGTAGCAAGAGCTTGGCTCGTAATAAATGTTCGGTCTGCCAAAGCGCTTGTTATGACTTATTTCCGCTGATTTTGAAACAATATTGCTCTTTATTAGAGATTTCAAAATTTTATTAACGGTAAGCGGCGTCATATCTGTCGCTTTTGCAATTTCGTCAACCGTCATTTTTTGCTTGCATATTACTCTATAAATATATACGGAGTTAGAATATCTTAAATCTACCAAATTCATATTTGATACCTCATTTCATATGAATTATAGAATTTTACAGCGCAAAAGTCAACAATTTTAGCGAAAAATCTTGAATTTTAGACCAAAAAAGTATATAATGTTAAAAAAGACTACGGAGGTTATTGTGATGATTGATAAGATTATAGGTACAATTGCAGATTATGCAAAAATCGATCCGTCTCTTATAAACGAGGACTCAAATATTCTTGATTTTGATATTGATTCACTCTGTGTGCTTAATATTATTATGGAGCTTGAGCGTTCATTTGGTGTTCGATTTGACGATGAAGAAATTGTTGAAATCAGAACCGCTAAGGATATTGAAAAGTCGATTTTAAGAAAATATCAGTAAAATATTCAAAACACCGAAAGTTTTCGGTGTTTTTTTATAAAAAATTTGTCAAATTATGTTGACAAACATATTAGACAAGTGTATAATATAAAAGCGTCACTAAAACGAAAGGGAAAATCGACATGGACAATATAAGAAAGTTGCCGGAAGCGGAGTTCGATGTGATGGTCGCGCTCTGGGACTGCAAGGTGTCCCCGGTGAACACAGCTTATCTTATGGAAAATGTCGGAAAGCAAAAAGGGTGGAAGGCACCTACTTTGATTTCATTTCTTTCAAGATTAGAAGAAAGAGGATTTATTCATTCTGAAAAGAATGGAAAGGAAAGATATTATTATGTTGATGCTCAAAGAGAGCTTTACATAAGAGGTATCACCTTGGATTTTTTACAAAGATACCATGCAGGTTCATTTGTTAAAATGATGGATTTGGTATACGGAAAGAACTCACTTACTTCAAAAGAGCTTGATGAGATGTTACGATGGTTGCAAGAGCAATATTGATTTGCTTCCGGTGTTTTATTCGTTTTATATTCGGTGAAGAAATTTTTTCTTCACCGAAGCACGAATTTTTTAGTGTTTAGACCTATTTAGAGGTCTTTTTTATTTTTATATTTATTTTTCTTAGAATATGTGTTATAATATAAAAAAGAATGGAGGGCTTTATGAAAAAATTATTTTCGCAACTCTCAGAAAAATTTAATTTATCTCATAGTGCAGATACTTCTGCGATTTTACTTTGTGCAGGGGAGTCAACAAGATTTTCACAGGGCAGGGTGAGCAAGCAGATGGCATCCGTATTAGGAAAAACGGTTATTTCAAGAACAATTGAAGCCTTCGAAGCATCTCCTTCTATAAAGGAAATCGTTTTGGTTGTAAAGAAGGAAGAGGCGGAAGAATATAATAAGATTATTTGTTCCTCTGCATATAAAAAAATATCCTGTATAGTCGTTGGCGGCGATACAAGACAAATTTCAGCTATGCGAGGCTTTAAGCATATTTCGGAAAAATCAAAGCTTGTTGCTATTCACGATGGAGCAAGATGCTTGGTTACTCCTGAAATTATCGAGGCGGTTATTGCCGAGGCACGCCTCTCTGGTGCTGCAACCTCTGCTTGTAAGGTTACTGATACTGTAAAAATATCAGATGATGACGGAAACATTTCAAGAACTGTTAGCCGTGAAAATATGTGGACTGTTCAAACTCCGCAGGTTTTCGAGCATCAGCTATACAGAAATTGCATTGAAAACGCCATAGAAAAGGGAATTGGCGCAACGGATGACTGTATGCTTGCTGAATCGTACGGTCAAAGGGTAAAGCTTGTTGATACAGGCAGAGAGAATATTAAAATTACCTATAAGGAAGATATTTTCCTTGCAGAGGCTATTATTAAAGCAAGAGGTGACAAATGATTAGAATAGGTCACGGCTACGACGTTCACCGCTTTTGTGACGGTGATTTTATAGTAATTGGCGGTGTTAAAATCCCACACGAAAAAAAGCTCCTCGCTCACTCCGACGGTGACGTTTTGGTTCACGCTATTGCAGATGCGCTCCTCGGTGCGTGCGCCCTAGGTGATATTGGAAAGCATTTTCCCGACACCGATATGGCGTATGAAAACATTGACAGTATGATTTTGCTTTCTCGTGTTTGTGAGCTGCTTTATGAAAACGGCTATATCATTGGCAACGTTGATTCAACGATTGTCGCTCAAGCACCAAAAATGATGCCTCATATTGAAAAAATGAGGGAAAATATATCAAGTGTACTAAAAATTCCAGTATCTTGCGTTAACGTAAAGGCAACAACCGAGGAAAAGCTCGGCTTTACAGGCAGAAAAGAGGGAATTAGCGCACACGCGGTTTGCTTAATTATGGAAAAGGCGTGAGATTTTTTCTACACGTCCGATATTTTAAGCTCCATTCTCACGCTTTCCCATTTGTTTTCTTTTATTATTTTACACAAAAGAACAAATTTTGACACAATTTCAAAGGAGATTACATATGAAAACGTTAGCACCGTCAATTCTTGCGGCTGATATGCTTAATTTAGGTGATGAAATCAAAAGGATTGAAGATTCAGGCTCTTTATACGTTCATATTGACGTAATGGACGGCTCTTTTGTACCGAACATTAGCTTTGGTATGCCTATAATATCTGCCGCTCGAAAAGCAACTAATTTGGTTTTAGACGTTCACGCAATGATTATAGAACCTGATAAGTACATTGACAGCTTTATTGATGCAGGTGCAGATATAGTTACATTTCATATTGAAGCTCTTGATAATAGAAGAATATTAGAAGCAATTGACAAAATTCATAAAAGAGGTAAAAAAGTCGGCATTTCACTTAAACCCTTAACCGGTGCTGAAAGCGTTTTCCCTTATCTTGACCTAATTGATATGGTTCTCGTTATGACAGTTGAGCCCGGCTTTGGCGGACAGAGCTTTATGCACGGTATGATGGAAAAGGTTAGTGCTATAAGAAATCAAATAGACAAAAAATCGCTAAACGTTGATATACAGGTTGACGGAGGAATAAATAACGAAACAATTAAAATCGCAAACGAAAGCGGCGCAAATATTTTCGTGCTCGGCACTGCTTTTTTCAAGAATGACAAAACGTTAAGATTGGAGAGCTTGCTTGGTGAATAAAGCGCGTAAGATTTTAGTTATAGTATTCTCGTGGTTAACTGTTTTAGCAACTATGGCAATAATTGCAAGGTTTTCCCTGCAAAACGGTAGCGAATCGTCGTCAACGAGCCATCTTTTTGTTACGTTCATTCCGTTTTATGATAAGCTATCTCCTGATTTACTTGGTATAATTCATACAGTTATAAGAAAGCTTGCTCACTTTACCATATATATGCTGCTTGGATTTACTGCATTTAACGCATTTTGCGTTTCAGTGAAAATTAAGCGCATTTTCCTTTATATTTTCGCGATTTCTACTTCAATAATCTATGCAGTAGTAGATGAATTTGTGTTTCAGGCAATCACACCCGGGCGCGCACCGATGTTTACCGACGTATGTATTGATACACTCGGCGCGTTACTTGGCGCACTTATTATGCTTTTTATATGGTTTTTGATAGGTCATATTAAAAATAAGGAAATCTCAAAATGAGGTTTCCTTATTTTTTGTTATCTCGTTTAGTGCTTCAATAAGCTGATATACGTCGCTACGCGAATTATAGATACCAAAGCTTACTCTGACAGCACCCCCGTCACCTGTACCTAAAATTTTATGTGCTAGCGGAGCGCATTGAAATCCACTTCTGACACAAATTCCCCTCTTATTCAAAAATTCGCTCACCTTGCTCGAATGAGCATTTTTTATATTAAAGCAAATGGTGTTGCCAGGATATTCATTCATAAAATATGGGATTATATCTTTATTTTCCTTTATTAACGATGAGGTTAGATTATATAAATCCTCCTCGTGCGCGCGAATTTTACTAATATCAAGAGAAATTAACCATTTTAATGATTCACACCAACCTGCAATTGAGGGTGTTGGCAACGTGCCTGCCTCAAAATGCTCAGGTAAAAAATCGGGCATATTTTTATCAAGCGAGCTTACACCCGTGCCACCCTCAACAAAGGTGCGCTCAATTTTGTTAGTGTTAAATATAACGGCACCAACTCCTTGAGGACCGTATAATCCTTTGTGTGCAGGAATGCATAATGCGCTGATATTCATGCTTTTAAGCTTTATTTCGTGAATTCCTGCGCTTTGTGCGCCATCAACAATAAATATAATGCCTTTTTTCTTGCACAGCTCACCGATTTTTTTGATGGGAAGCACTCGGGAGCCAATATTAGACTGATGCGTGCAAACTAGCATAGACGTGTTTGGCTTAATTTTGGAATTTATATCTCTTATTATTTCATCATCGCTGCCATTTGTAGAAAATATATCGTAGGAGCAAAGCTTTTCCTTACTCAAATTCCAAATCGGGCGAAATACGGCGTTATGCTCGATATCGCTTATTAAGACGTGAGTGGAATATTTAAGCAGCGATTTTATGGCTATATTAAGCGCGTAGGTGGTATTTAGAGTAAAAACAACGTTTTCCTCATCAGCCTCAAACATTTTGGCAAGAAGTGTGCGTGCCTCGTATATCTTTTCCGCGCTTTTGATAGAGAGCTGATGTGAGCTTCTGCCGGGATTTCCGCAATATTTCTTTATGCACCGTGAAATTTCGTCAGTAACGCAAAGTGGCTTTGGAAACGTTGTAGCCGCATTATCTAAATATATCATTGTGAGTTAGTTAATATTTGAGAATAGCTTATATTGTGGCTTTTGAGCGCGTTTTCGGCGGCGTAAAGGTTTATACAGTCAAATTTAACGCCGTATGCACAACCGTTTTTTGTCATGCTCGTATCAAGCTTTACAACCTCAGAGTTTATATAAAACGATGCCAATGCGCGCTTCGCCTTTAAGGCATACGTCATTGATTTTACTGATGCTATACACATACAAACATCTCCTTT
>JBGVIN010000019.1:0-3318 GCA_045123255.1 Eubacteriales bacterium | reverse complement strand
ATGTTTCACGTGAAACAAAAAATTAGAATTTTATATGTTCCACGTGAAACCATTTTTGTCGGATTTTGTTGAATATTGTTTCACGTGAAACATATAGTTTTATTTTCTGACTGTCAAAGTAATTACAACACATTTATCGTCGCTTCGACGGTTAATTATAAGTCTGTTGTTTGAGGCGCGTTGTATTTTTGATATAAATTTGTAAATGTTCGTGCATATTTTTTCGTGGGTTATGTTTTGGGGCTGTTCTGCCTCTTTTGTCTGATTTTTAGGTGCAATGATTAGCTCCGATATGTATTTTTCGCTGTCTGAAACATTAAGCTTGTTGCATATAATGTGTTCAAGAGCTTGTTTTCTTGTTTCGGTTTGAGGTATACGCAACAGCGCTCTCGCGTGCCTTTCGGTTAGACCCGACTCAATTATTTGTTGACGTTCGTTCTTTTCAAGGCGCAAAAGCCGCATTTTGTTTGCTACAGCCGATTGGCTGAGTGACATTTTTGCGGCAATTTCCTCCTGTGTCAGACAATACTGTGTTGCTAATATCGAAAACGCCTGCGCCTCCTCAAACATATTTAGGTCCTCACGGATAAGGTTTTCCACAAGTGCAAGTTCGGCAGAGGTCTCATTGTTTGCCTCTACAATGATGCAGGGAATTTTCGTCATTCCAAGCATTTTGCAGGCTCTCAGACGTCTTTCGCCCGCCACAAGTTCGAATTGAGCCGCAACGTCAGATATTCTACGCACCGAAAGCGGTTGTAACAGACCATATCTGCGTATTGAATCTGCAAGCTTAGCTATTGCATTTATATTGAATTCTGTTCTTGGTTGTGCAGAATTAGGGCGAATACTTGATGCATCAATCGAATAGATTATTGCATTCAGACCCTCATTTTGATATGCGCTTTTTATGTTTTTTATTTTCTTCATTTTGTTTCTCCTTGTCTTTTAGACTCGTTAAACTAATGATATCACCGAATTAGCAAATATTCTGTCGCTGTGTGACGGCAAAAATCATATAATTAAAATAAAATACGCCGTTTTGTCGAGCAAAAAGGATTTATGGAGAATAAAATGTATTTGAGGTGTCGAAGCAAGACGAAATATGTTTCACGTGAAACAATAAAAAAGACCTCAATTCCATGGAAAATGAATTGAGGTTCTTTTATTAAAGATGTTTTTTCTTTATTTGTGAGTAATTTCTCGGGTATTTGGACGAGGTTGATGATATTTTTTTAAGGCAAATAATAGCTCTTTCATCCTCTGTGCCGCCCAATATAAGTGTGTACCTTTTGATTATGTCGTCGCACAGCCGTTCTGTGCCAAGCTTTTCACAGGCGATTTTTGATGAGTTTATTTCTTCATCAAGAAGTCTGCCTTTCATAGCTATAAAACTGCCGCCAACCTTTACAAAAGGAATGCAGAGCTCGGAAAGCACAGGAAGATTGGCAACCGCACGCGCTGTACACACGTCAAAGCTTTCACGCAATTCTGTGTGAGCTAAATCCTCAGCTCTTCCGCATATTGCCTTGAAATTTGTCAGACCAAGGCGTTTTGCGCTTTCATTAACATAATTTATGCGCTTTTCCGTGCTATCAATACCAAGAACGTTGATATCGGGGCGAGCTATGGCGAGGGGGAGTGACGGAAAACCACCGCCGCAGCCAATATCACAAATGGTAGCACCAAAAGGTATATATTGCGCCGCATATACAGAGTCAGCCAGATGCTTTGCAATAACCTCATCGGGTTCTGTAATGGCAGTCAAATTCATATGCTGATTTACTTCGAGCATATATTCTGTCATTGCGTACATCTTTTCAATTATTTCGTCTGTGCAAAAGCTTTCAAGAGAATTTTGCTTGAAAATACTCTTGTACGTATCAAAAAAATACAGTTTATCTATCATTTTTACTTATGCAACCGAGTTGTCGAATAAAATCGCAAAATGTTTCACGTGAAACGCGTACGATTGCATTACTCCTCATAAAATGAAATGTGGTGCGAATAAAGAGTTGACAATGCATCCTCAACAAGCTCGTCAAAGGAAAGCTTGCGCTCCTCGTCCTCGACCTTACCAAGCTCGGGGCGTGTTTTGGGATGCTTGGGGGTAAATACTGTGCAACAATCCTCAAAGGGAAGAATTGAGGTGTCGAACGTTCCGATTTTTCTCGCAATTTGAATGATCTCTTCCTTGTCAAGTCCTATGCAGGGGCGGAACACGGGAAGATCGGACATACAATCGGTAACTCCGATAGCGGGCATCGTCTGGCTTGCCACCTGACCAATGCTTTCGCCCGTGATAAGCGCGCCGCATCCGCGCTTGTGGGCAATTTTTGTCGCAATTGCCATCATATATCTGCGGAGAAGAAGCGTAAAGTAATCCTCATTGCAGTTTTTGGCAATTTCCTCTTGAATTTTCGTAAGAGAAACAACGTGCACGTCGATATCTCCCGCATATTCGGATACGATTTTTGCAAGCTCAAGGACTTTTTCCTTTGCACGCTCGCTTGTGTAGGGGAATGACTCAAAATGTACCGCCTCAAGCTTAACGCCGCGCTTTGCAATCATATGTCCCGCAACAGGTGAATCAATACCGCCCGAAAGCAGAAGCATAGCCTTTCCGTTAGTGCCCACCGGCATTCCTCCCGCACCCTTGAAACGTCCTGCGTGAATATACGCGCCAAACTCACGGATTTCTATAACAACCGTCTCATCGGGATTGTGAACGTCAACCTTGAGTCTTGGAAGTGTGGAGAGCACAACGCCGCCCATCTCACGGGCAAGCTCAATTGAATTCAGAGGAAAGCTTTTGTCCGAGCGCTTACATTCCACCTTGAAGCTCTTTTTGCCCGTAAGAAACTGAGGAATGTACTCTCTGACAACTCTTGCGATGTCATCAAGGCTTTTTTCGGCTATGGCGCAACGGCAAACCGAGGTTATACCGAAAATTTTGCAGGCAGATTCAAACATACCTTCAAAATCAATATTTTCATTTTTAGGCTCTATATAAATGGTGCTCTGTGCGCGGTAAATGTCAAATTCGCCGTGTCTGCGGGCTTTGCGCTTCAGCTCACGGCAGAGAGTATCTTCAAAATACTTGCGATTTGCTCCTTTAAGCACTATTTCTCCGTATTTGCAAAGTAAAATTTCCTTCATTATTATATATACCTCTTATTATCTTCAAAAATCCCGCTTTTGTGAAAAAAGCGGGAAAAACTGTTATTGGTAAATATTTCCATTAGTCCTTGTAGTAGTTGGGGAAAAGTCTCTCCCAAACCTTTTTGCAGGCGTAGGTGTCGGCTATCGAGGAATGGGGAA
>JBGVIN010000018.1:0-2489 GCA_045123255.1 Eubacteriales bacterium | reverse complement strand
GTTGATGAGGTACAGCTAAACACAAGTGGATTTTCTGTTACCAAATGCGGAATTTTTGAAATACCCAAGATTTCCTCGCGTTGCAATATTGGTCCTACGTCTATTTTCTTTTTTCTTGTTTTTGCAAGATGTGTTTTAAGTGGCATACGTGCCACGGACAAAAGCTTGTCATAGCTTGGCTTTCCCGTGCATTTTAAGGGCATTTTTGAAGCTCTATCAAGAACGAATGCTTCGTAGGTTTCGCATGGAGTTGCGTTTTCATCCATCTTTTTGAGGGTATTACAAAAGGCATCGTAAATTAAATTCGGCTTTCTGTCAAAGTCAACAAGTGCTTCCTTTAACGTGCCATCAACGCAAGCTGCCCCACCGCGGTTATAGTCGTTGATTTCCGCCCAATACCAAAGGCAGGTTCCCGCAAGTGCGTCTTTTTTGTAAAGCTCGTACATAGACGTTAAGAAGTCACTCAGTAAATGAGGGTTGTCATAAACGTAGTATCCGCCCCACTCTGTAAACATAAGGGGCATATCAGATAGCTCCTCACTTGCTTTTTTAGCCATATCGAAGGTTTCGCTATACGGATGAGTAGTGTAAAAATCAAGACCGCAAAGATTGTAATATTTTTTCGTATCCTCATTTGACATGTTATTTGCACCGGAAATCAGACGAGTTCCGTCATTTTCGCGGCAAATCTGCACGGCATTTTTCAAAAAAGTCTCGTCAAAATCACATTCGTTAAAGGCTAACCAAAAAACGATGCTTGGGTGATTTCTGTCACGCAATACCGTTCTTCTCAAAACCTCAAGACACTCACTTGTTAATTTTGGATCGGTAACGTCCGCTTGCCACATTCCCGGCTCCTCACAGCATAAAAGTCCTAACTCGTCAGCTATATCAAGAGTTACCTTGTTATGTGGATAGTGGACTAAGCGCACAAAGTTGCACCCCGAGTCCTTAATCATTTTTAAGTCATTGTAAATGTCCTTTGTGGCAACCGTATGTCCGCTATCTCTTGCGTACATTTCGTGCTTGCAAACGCCCCTTACAAAAATTTCTTGACCGTTTAGCATGAAATGATTTTTATTACGTTTGAATTCTCGAAAGCCGACCCTAGTTTTATATGTGTCAAGTACGTTTCCGTTTTCCAAAAGCTCAACCGTCAAGGTGTATAAAACAGGGCTTTTGGGCGACCACAGCTTAATATTTTCAACGGTTCTTACGTTAACATCGCTATCCGTATAGGTGTCGATAATTTCATCATTCAACGATAGCGTTACGCGGTATTTATGAAAAGAGGATGAAACCGTAACGGAATATTCACAATCCTTATAATCGTTTATAAGTGAGTGTGTAAAGAAAACGTCGTTTATGTAAAAGGCTTTTTTATAATGAATTGATACGTCTCTTATAATACCGCCGTAATTTTCCCACCCCTCACTTGGTCCAAAGCTTGCATCTATATCTTCTATTTCAACAAAAAGGCAGTTGCTTTTTTCTTTGACAATTTTGGTTACGTCAAAGGTGTATTCACAGTAAGGGAGCATTTTGCCCAAATAATTATCGTTTAAATATACGCTTGCATTATAGGTGATACCGTCAAATTTCAAAAGAATTGTATCATCAAAATGCTCTAAGTCAAAATATTTTCTACATTCCGAATGACCCACACAAAGCGCAGAAAAAGGCACCTGCTTTTTCGTCCACAAGCCTTTTCCAATTCTGTAATCCCAAATTCCGTTAAGAGATTGTACCATTTTCGTACCTCGTTAATGTTAGTGATTTTTCAACTGTACTTATAATACCATATTCTATAAAAACTTTCAATATTGTATTAAATACAAGATTAAAAATCGCACCGAATGAGTCGAGATGATAGGATGACTTCGCAACTATGTTGCTCGTAACACTTCGCGCGGCGGTCGCAAGCAAGCTTGCACCGCCTTTGCTTGCTAGGCGAACCTAATTCGCGACAAGTCGCGAGGTAGGTCGAATCCGCAGCATCGTAGAAAATAAAAATGACCACCGTATTGGTCGGATGATAGGATGACTTCGCTACGCTCCGTTGAATTGCCCACGTCTTAGATTAGCAAGCTATCACGCCTTAGGGCAATTTTGCGCACCTAATTCGCGACAAGTCGCGAGGTAGGTCGAATCCACAGCATCGTAGAAAATAAAAAAGACCACCGTATTGGTCGGATGATAGGAAGCATCGCAACTACGTTGCTCGTAACGCTTCGCAGCCTCTGATGTGCAAGCACCTCTCGGCTTTGCTTGCTAGGCGAACCTAATTCGCGACAAGTCGCGAGGTAGGTCGAATCCACAGCATCTTGACCGAAAAATAAAAACCACCGTACCAAATGGTACGGTGGTTTTTATGGTCGAGATGATAGGATTCGAACCTACGGCATCATGGTCCCAAACCATGCGCGCTACCAACTGCGCTACATCTCGATAGCATTATTAAATTTGAAAATTTGCATTTTTTCTTGATT
>JBGVIN010000017.1:0-20008 GCA_045123255.1 Eubacteriales bacterium | reverse complement strand
TGGCGGTACAGGCTGTACTTCCTCAAAGAGCGTTCAAATCAAGGCTAAGATGGAAGAGGCAATTAAGGAAGCAGGCATTCAAGACGAGGTACAGGTTGTACTTACAGGCTGCTTCGGTCTTTGCGCACTCGGTCCAATCGTTATCGTATATCCTGAAGGAACGTTCTATTCAAGAATTGAAATTAAGGATGCTGAAACAATTGTTAAGGAGCACTTAGTTGGCGGTAACCCTGTAAAGAGCCTTCTTTACTCTGAAACCGTTAAGGGTGACGAAATTCTTTCACTTAACGAAACAGCTTTCTATAAGAAGCAAAAGAGAGTTGCACTCCGTAACTGCGGTGTAATCGACCCGGAATGTATTAGCGAATACATTGGTACAAACGGTTATATGGCACTTGCAAAGGTTGTAACGGAAATGACACCTGACGAGGTTATTAACGAAATTCTCGAATCAGGCATCAGAGGTAGAGGTGGCGGCGGCTTCCCAACAGGTAGAAAATGGATGTTCGCAGCAGCTCAACCTAAGGGTCAAAAGTACGTTGTATGTAACGGTGACGAGGGTGACCCAGGTGCGTTTATGGACCGTTCAATCCTTGAAGGTGACCCACACGCGCTTATCGAGGCTATGGCTATTGCAGGTTATGCAATCGGCGCTAACCAAGGCTACGTTTACGTTCGTGCAGAGTACCCAATCGCTGTAAACAGACTCCAAGCAGCTATTGATTCTGCAAGAAAAGAAGGTCTCCTTGGCAAGAACATTTTCGGCACAGACTTTGAGTTTGATATGCAAATCAGACTTGGTGCAGGTGCTTTCGTTTGCGGTGAGGAAACAGCTCTTCTTACATCAATCGAGGGTAACCGCGGTGAGCCACGTCCACGTCCACCGTTCCCTGCAGTTAAGGGTCTTTTCGGCAAGCCAACTATTATCAATAACGTTGAAACATACGCAAACATTCCACAAATCATCTTAAAGGGTGCTGACTGGTTCAAGTCCATGGGTACAGAAAAGTCAAAGGGTACTAAGGTATTCGCTCTTGGCGGTAAGATCACAAATACAGGTCTTGTTGAAATTCCTATGGGTACAACACTCCGTGAGGTTGTTGAGGAAATCGGCGGCGGTATTCCTAACGGCAAGAAGTTCAAGGCTGCTCAAACAGGTGGTCCTTCAGGCGGATGTATCCCAGCTTCTAAGTACGACGTTGAAATCGACTACGATAACCTTATTGCACAGGGCTCAATGATGGGTTCAGGCGGTCTTATCGTTATGGACGAGGACACTTGTATGGTTGACCTTGCTAAGTTCTTCCTCGAGTTTACTGTTGATGAATCCTGCGGTAAGTGCGCACCATGCCGTATCGGTACTGTTAGACTTCTTGAAATCCTTAACAAGATTACAGAGGGTAACGGTGAAATGGAAGACCTTGATAAGCTTGAAGAGCTTGCAAACTACATAAAGAGCGCTTCACTCTGCGGTCTTGGTCAAACAGCTCCAAACCCAGTTCTTTCAACACTTGCAAACTTCCGTGACGAGTATATCGCTCACATTGTTGACAAGAAGTGTCCTGCAGGCGTATGTAAGAATCTCTTTACATATAAGATTGACCTTGATAAGTGTATCGGTTGTGGCTTGTGTGCAAGACAGTGTCCTGCTGATGCTATTTCAAGAACAGATTACGTTGCAGAGGGTCACAAGCTCGCTTCATTCACAATTGACGCTTCTAAGTGCGTTAAGTGTGGCGCTTGCTTACCAAGCTGCAAGAAGAATCAAGCAATTTATAAAGGTTAATGGAGGAACTAATGATGGAAAATATGGTAAACGTTAAAATTAACAATAAAGAATATTCAGTTCCTGCTAATTCAACCATTTTAGAGGCTGCAAGATATGCTGGTATTGATATTCCTACACTTTGCTATCTTAAAGATATAAATGAAATCGGCGCTTGCCGTCTTTGCCTTGTTGAGGTTAAGGGTGCAAGAGGTCTTTGTGCAGCGTGCGTATATCCTGTAAACGAGGGTATGGAAATTCAAACAAACACACCTGCAATTAGAAAGGCAAGAAAGACAAACCTTGAGCTTGTTCTTTCTGCTCACAAAAAGAAGTGCTTAACTTGTGTACGTTCAACAAGCTGCGAGCTTCAAAAGCTCTGCCTTGAATATGGCGTAGACGAGGACCATTTCCAAGGAAATAACAACTCATACCCAATCGATTTCTCAACAGCATCTGTTGTTAGAGATAACGAAAAGTGTATTCTTTGCCGTCGTTGCGTAGCTGCTTGTAAGAATATGCAAGGCATCGGCGTTATCGGCGCAAACGACCGTGGATTTGACACACACATCGCTTCCGCATTTGAAATGAAGCTTGGTCAAACATCTTGTATCGGTTGCGGTCAATGTATCGTTGCTTGTCCTGTTGGTGCAATCTACGAGAAGGACGAAACTCAAAAGGTATTCGACGCTATCTCTGACCCAACGAAGCACGTTGCTATCTGTGCAGCTCCTTCTATCCGTGCTACTCTCGGTGAGTGCTTCGGCTACGAGCCCGGCACTGACGTTGAGGGCAAGATGGTTGCTGCTCTTAAGGCTCTCGGCTTTGACGGTGTTTACGATATGAACTTGACAGCTGACCTCACAATTATGGAAGAGGCAACAGAGTTCCTTGGCAGATTTAAGGAAGGCAAGAACCTCCCACTTATCACATCCTGCTCACCAGGTTGGGTTAAGTACTGCGAGCACTATTTCCCTGAGTTTGTAGATAACATTTCATCCTGCAAATCCCCACAACAAATGTTCGGTGCTATGTATAAGACATACTACGCTGAAAAGATGGGTCTTGATCCAAAGGATATCGTATTCGTTTCAGCTATTCCTTGTACAGCTAAGAAGTTCGAGGTTAAGAGAAACTTCCAAAACGCAGCAGGTGTTGCTGACGTTGACGTTGCTATCACAACTCGTGAGCTTGGCAGAATGATTCAACAAGCAGGTATCGACTTTAAGGCTCTCAAGGACGAAAAGTTTGACGATCCATTCGGTATCGGTTCAGGCGCAGGCGTTATCTTCGGTGCAACAGGTGGCGTTATGGAGGCTGCTCTTAGAACTGCTGCTGAGGTTATCGAGGGTAAGACACTTGAAAAGGTTGACTTCGACGACGTAAGAGGAACAGAGGGCATCAAGAAGGCTACATATAAGCTTGGCGACGTTACAGTTAGAGTAGCAGTAGTAAGCGGAACAGCAAATGCTAAGAAGCTTCTTACAGCTATTAAGAACGGTGAAGAGCAATATGACTTCATCGAGGTTATGGCTTGTCCTGGCGGCTGTGTAAACGGCGGTGGACAACCTACACAACCTGCAGTTGTTCGTAACAACGTTGACTTGAAGGCTCTTCGTGCAAGCGTTCTTTACACAGCAGACAAGAAGATGGATCTCAGAAAGTCACACGAAAACTCTGCGGTTAAGATGCTTTACGATGAGTACTTTGGCGAACCAAATAGCCACAAGGCACACGAGGTTCTTCATACTAAGTACGTTAAGCGCGGTCTTTAATATTTGTTGGCTGTCACATTTGGGCGGTAAAACAGAATAAAATGAGGGTGTATCGTTTTGGTACACCCTTTGTTTTTATTAAATTTTCAATACGCATAAGCCATAAGCGAAGCAAATCGGCTTGTGCGTATTTTTTTTCAAACGCGCGTTTTTCTATTGACAACACCACTTTAGTGTGCTAAAATTAAATTAAGGAAAGGAGTGATTTTCTTGAAAAAAACATTAAATAACAGAATTATCACAAAAATCATCATTGTAACCTTAATTCTTGCACTTTTCGTGTCTTTTGTGTGTGCTTGCGGAGGGGCTGCTGACTACGACGGCGGGTATGATAATCAAAACGGAAGCTCTGTTTCCCCGGGAACTGTACCCGATGACCTGAAGGATCTAAAGCTAATTTACGAAGCGAGAATTACTGTAGAAACCGAGGACTATAACAAGTATATAGAGGAGCTACAGTTAAAAATTAATCAGTATGGCGGATATATTTCATCATCAAGAGAAAACACAACCGAAACACTCAAAAGAGGAGTACTTACAATTCGCGTACCAAGCGAGAATTTTAACGAAATGAAGGCGGCAACCGCCAATAACGGCGTGGTTGTAAGCAGTAGCCACGAGGTTAAGGACGTTACGGAAAGTTATATGGATATTGAGGGAAGGCTCACTACCTTAAAGGCGGAAAGAGATGCGCTCAACGCAATGCTTGAAAAAGCATATGACGTAAGTACAATGCTTCAAATACGCAAGGAGATTAACAACCTCAATATAGAAATTGAATCATATCAGCGACAATTAAATAAATACGATAACCAAATTGCATATAGTACAATAACCTTAACGGTAGAGCAAGAAATCGAGAGCGAGGGTGGCTCGGGGCTTGTTATATTCCTTATATTGTTGTTCATCTTGCCCGAAACACTTTTGTGCATTGGAATAATTGTATTTATAATAGTGTTTAATAAAAGGAAAAAATCAAAAAAATTAAAAGGCGAATAAGAGGATAGCTTATGTTTATTGATAAATATTTGATCCCTGTAATGAGATTTATGTTTATCTTTGGAATACCGATACTTCTATTTGGAATAGGCATATTTTTTATGATAAAAATATTCTTTATGCCTGCATTTTCAAGTGGAAGGAAGAGGCAAAAAAGCACCGAAGCATCGAAGGTGCTCGGCAAGCGAGAAGAGGTTTTGATGAACCAAGGCGGAATAGTCACGCTTTATTTTGTTACCTTTGATTTGGGAAACGATATTTTGGAGCTTATGGTGCCGAAATCTTACTACAAGGACTTAAACTACGGTGATAAGGGTAATTTATCACACACAGGTGACAGATTTAACAGCTTTACCGTCACAAATAAATCGGGTGATAAAACCGACGGTGCGACAGCTATTGTTGGTGATACAATGCGCTCGTCACTTAACGAAATATCACAGAAAAAACGGGAAAACTAAACCCGAAAGCTCTAATTTACTTATTCTTTAATAAAAAAATCGCAAGCGCTTGCTTGCGATTTTTTCTATATAATGTAGCCACCGTTTACGCCCAAAATTTGACCCGTGATAAATTTTGCATCATCGCTACATAGGAATAAAATTGTGTTTGCAACGTCCTCTGTTTTTCCGATTATACCGAGGGGAGTGTCTGTTTTTAGCTGTTCTATGTCCTCTTTTGAGAGGTTTTTATTCATATCAGTATCGATGACACCAGGGGTGATGCAGTTAACTCTAACACCTGAAAGTCCTACTTCCTTTGCAAGCGCCTTAGTAAGACCGATAAGTCCTGCCTTTGAAACAGAGTAGTGTACCTCGCACGAAGCACCAACCTCGCCCCACATAGAGGAAATATTTATAATTACGCCGTCTTTTTTGTTTATCATATGTGGCAGAACGGCACGTGAAGCATAAAACGCGCTTGAAAGGTTTGTGTCAATCATTCTGTGCCACATTTCGTCTGTTATGTCGGTGAAAAGCGAAAACTCGTCGATACCTGCATTGTTAACTAAAATATCTATGTCGCCAAATTTTTTAGTGGCTTCGCTTATCGCTCGGCTTACGTCCTCGCTTTTTGAAACGTCACAGTATAAGGCAAAAGCACCCGTTTGCGCGCTCAAATTATCTGCTTGCTCCTTTGAATTATAATAGGTAAATGCTACGTTGTAGCCTTTTTTTGCAAACTGTCTAACCGCTTCGGCACCGATACCTCGGCTTCCACCCGTGATAAAAACTGTTTTCATATGGTATGCCTCCCAAACCGTTTTTATAATTTTACCATATTAAACTTCAATTGTAAAGATATTTGTTGACTTTTTACGGTGTGGTATGGTAGAATTAAAATAACAACTTTTAGTACACGAGGAGTACAAAATGAGATTTTACGAAAACCCTAAAAAAACAAGTGAAAACAGAGAAAAGCCAAGATGCTATTATATTCCTAAGGGAGACGCCGAATATTTTTCGTTGAACGGTGAATGGAAATTTGCATTTTTCCCAAACAGTGATATAGCAACTGAGCCACAAAGTTGGGATAAGATAAACGTTCCATCCTGCTGGCAAATTCTTGGATATGAAAACCCGAACTATACAAACATTAACTTCCCGCATTTATGCGATATGCCTTACGTTCCGAACGTTAACCCAATGGGTGTTTATGAAAGAGAATTTGAGGTTAATGACATAACAAAAGAAAACTACATAGTTTTTGAGGGTGTTTGCTCCTGTGCTGTTTTATATATCAACGGTCAATACGTTGGCTATACACAGGGTAGCCATCTTCAAGCCGAATTTAAGATTTCAAAATACTTAAAGGAAGGCACTAACACCATTCGCGTTAACGTATATAAGTGGTGTGCAAGCACGTACATTGAGGACCAGGATATGTTCCGCTTCAACGGTATTTTCAGAGACGTTTATATGCTTGCGCGTCCAAAGGGACACATCAAGGATTTTGATATCAGAACCGTTGATAATAAAAAGGTAACAATTAAGGCTGACAAGAACGCTTCATATAAGCTTTATGACGGCGATAAGCTTATTGCCGAGGGTAAGGGAAGCGAGTGCGAATTAGCGGTTAAAAACGCACATCTATGGACGGCAGAGGACCCTTATTTATATAGACTTGTAATTGAATACAAGGGTGAAATAATTGAGCAAAAAATCGGCTTCCGCACAATTGCAATTTCTGCTAAGCAGGAGCTTCTTATAAACGGTAAGCCTGTTAAATTGAAGGGTATCAACCACCACGATACAATGATAGGCAAGGGCTACTGTATGTCTGACGAGGAAATGCGCCGCGACCTTGAGCTTATGCTTGAACTCAATATGAACTGCGTTAGAACCTCGCACTATCCGCCACACCCGAAATTTGTTGAAATGTGCGACGAGCTTGGTTTTTACGTTGTGCTTGAGTGCGATAACGAGGCACACGGCTTCATTCGTCGCTATCCTAACGTTAACTATAACTATGACTCAAACATTAAGGAATGGCCATGCAGCCATCCTGATTGGGCAAAGGAGCATGAGGAAAGAATGGCGCGCACATACGAGCGCGACAAGAACCGTCCTTCAATAATTATGTGGTCACTTGGCAACGAGGCGGGCTATCATTCAATTTCTAACGACCCTATGATAAATTATCTTAGAAAGCACGACGGTGAAAGACTTGTTCACTTTGAAAGTGCTTGTTGGAGAGAAGAGGGAATTCAAAAGACTGACGTATTCTCGGTTATGTATCCAAGCAGAGAAAGAATGATGGATGAGCTTGTTTATAAAAACAAGGGTAAGCCATTCTATCTTTGCGAGTTTTCACACGCGATGGGTAACGGCCCCGGAGACGTATGGCAATACGTTGATATGTTCTATAAGTATCCAAACTTTATCGGCGGTAACATTTGGGAGTGGGCAGACCACGTTGTGGTTGATAACGGTGTTCAAAAGTACGGCGGAGACTTTGAGGGTGAGCTTACCCACGACGGAAACTTCTGCTGCGACGGTCTTGTATTTGCTGACAGAACGTTTAAGGCAGGCACTTACGAGGTTAAGGCGGCTTACGCACCGTTCCGCTTTGAATACAAAAACGGAAAAATCAAGATTACAAACCATTATGACTTTACAAATATTGCAAATCACAAATTCTCTTATAAAATAAGAGTTGACGACAAGATAGTTGAGGAAAAGGAATTTTCACTCGCGTTAGCACCAAAGAAGAGTGCATACGTTTCAACTGACGCTAAGCCGACCGAGTGCTATTACGGTGCAAATATCGACGTTTGCATGTACGCACCAAGCGGCAAGCTTCTTGGCGAGCTTTCAAGCAGAATTCCGTGCAAAATCATCAAGAAATCTGCACCATCCGCACTCGCTTCACTTATTGAAGAAGGCATTTACGTTTATGCCAAGGGCGATAACTTTGAATATCGCTTCAACAAGCAGCTTGGTAATCTTGACAGTATGATTGTAAACGGCGAGGAGCTTCTTTGCGAGCCTGTCAAGCTCAGCGCATTCAGAGCCGCAACGGATAACGACAAGAGAATGATTTTCTTCTGGGCAAAGAAGGATGAATGGCAGGGTGAAAACCTTGACTATCAATTCACAAACGTATACGGCGTTAAGATTGAAAACGGCGCTATTGTTGCAGATGCAAGCATCGGCGGCATTTCAAGAGTTCCGTTCTTTAAGTTCAAATTAAAGCTTTCAATTTACACAAACGGTCAAATCTCATATTCACTTAACGGTGACGTAAGAAAGGATACGGTTTGGCTTCCACGCTTGGGCTTTGAATTTGCACTCAAGAAAAACAATCAAGCCTTCAAGTATTTCGGTATGGGTCCGTACGAAAACTATATCGATATGTCACATCACGTAAAGCAGGATTGGTTTGAAAGCACAGCATCTGACGAATACGTTAACTACGTAATGCCGCAGGAGCACGGCACACACAGAGAGGTACGTGCCTTGGAAATTGAAAACAAGCTTTCGTTCATTTCTGACAAGACCTTTGATATCAACGTTTCAAATTACAGCATTGAACAGCTTTTCAAGGCTAAGCACACAGACGAAATTGGCGAGTCTTACGCAACGCACGTAAGAATTGACTACAAAAACTCTGGTGTTGGTTCTTCATCGTGCGGTCCTGACCTCGAGCCTCAGTACCGTCTTTCAGAGAAGAAAATTAAGTTCAATTTTGATATCGAGATAGCATAATTTATATAAAAAGAGCCTTAAAGTGGAATTTTAGGGCTCTTTTTCACGTTCACACAATTTTCATTTGAATTTCCCTTGAAAATGTGGTAAAATAATATTGAGGTGATAAAAATGTATTTTTATATCGATTGGTATTACGTAGTGCTTGTTTTGCCTGCCGTAATAATTTCAATTATAGCGAGCGCAAACGTCAGCTCAACCTTTAATAAATATGCAAAGGTTCCTTCACGCCTTGGAATAACGGGTGAAAGAGCGGCAAGACGTATGCTTGATGAAAACGGACTTTGTGATGTTAGAATTGAAAGAGTAAGTGGAGAATTAACCGACCACTACGACCCACGCGCAAGAGTGGTTAGGCTTTCAGCAGCTACCTATGATAACGCTTCCCCTGCCGCTATCGGCGTTGCAACGCACGAAGTTGGACACGCAATTCAACATTCGCAAAATTATTTTCCGATTAAGGTTAGACAGGCGATAATTCCTATAACTAATATCGGCTCTAAGCTTGCAATGCCATTGATTATAATAGGAATTTTTCTTTCGGCGTTCGGCGCGGTATATTCTTATATTGCTTACTTTGGCGTTGCGCTTTTCTCGCTTTGTGTTTTGTTTCAGCTTGTTACGCTTCCCGTTGAGTTTAATGCAAGCAAAAGAGCGATGAAATCGCTAAAGGATTCCTATATATTAACCGAGGAAGAGCTTCCTATGGCAAAGAAGGTGTTAACCGCAGCGGCACTAACCTACGTTGCGGCACTTGCAGTTTCTCTTGCTCAGCTGCTCCGTCTTTTAGCTCTTGTTTCCGGTGGCAGACGGAGAAGATAGGAATAAAATTCCTTATATAATCAAAATTTACAAAAAATTCAAAAAAGGTATTGACAAGAAATATTACTTGTGGTAGAATACTAACGCCGCATAATGCTGATGGTCTCAAACGGAGTTTTCCTACCCGGCTTAGCGAGTTCTGGTGAAAGAGAGGTGCTTTTCGTGTTCGCAATTATTTTAACAGGCGGAAAGCAGTACAAAGTAAACGAAGGAGACGTTATCTTCGTTGAAAAGCTTGGAGCTGAAGAAGGAGCAGAAATCGTATTTGATCAAGTTCTTGCTGTATCAAACGACAATGGCTTCGTAGCAGGCGCTCCATATGTTTCCGGCGCTTCCGTAACAGCAAAGGTTGTTCGTAACGGTAAAGCTAAGAAAATTTACGTTATGAAGTACAAGGCTAAGAAGAACGAGAAGAAGAAGATCGGTCATAGACAGCCTTATACAAAAGTACAAATTGAAAAGATTGTTGGCTAATTCGGAGATTTGATATGACAAAGGTCGTATTTTTCAAATCCAAGGATGCTTTTTGGGGCTTTGAGGAGCAGGGTCACGCAGGCTTTGCAGAGAGTGGAGAGGACATTGTTTGCTCAGCTCTTTCAGCTATGACAATGCTTGTTATCAATGCAATCGAGGTTGCATATGCTTCCGAGGCGGACTATGAATTTGACGAAGAAACAACAAACGTACGCTTAACTGCTCGTGGCGCGTTACCGAGCTATGAGAAGGATGAAAAGAAGAGATTCGCAATTTCGGGTCTTATAATGGCGTATTACTACCAGCTTAATGACTTGGTAGAAGAGTACTACGATTATCTTGAGGTTGAGGTAATCGAAAAAGAATATGACGGTAACAAATAAACGTAAAATTTAACGGAGGAACATATAATGTTAAGACTTGGTTTACAGTTCTTCGCACACAAAAAAGGTGTTGGTTCTACAAAGAACGGCCGTGACAGTGAGTCTAAGCGCTTAGGCGTTAAGAAGGCTGACGGTTCTAATGTTATTGCCGGCAATATCATTGTTAGACAAAGAGGAACAAAAATTCATCCCGGTACAAATGTAGGTATCGGTAAGGACGATACACTTTTTGCTCTCGTTGACGGTGTTGTTAAGTTTGACCACCTCACAAAGGACAAGAAGCGTGTTAACGTTTTAGCGAAATAATTAATAAAAAGCACACTGGTTTTCGGTGTGCTTTTTATTTTACAAAAAATATGAATATTTTTCCAAAATATCTTCACATTATAATTAAAGTATGGTAAAATAAAATATAAAATATTTTGTCGTGAGGGAGAAATTATGCTTGAACTTATTGACGTTTCCTTCAAGGTGTCCTCAGAGGACGGAGAAAAGGAAATATTAAAGAATATAAATTTGAAAATAGATGATAGATTTGTCGCTATTACAGGTCCAAACGGCGGCGGTAAATCTACTCTTGCAAAGGTTATCGCGGGAATTTACCCTGTGACGTCGGGTAAAATCATCTTTAACGGAACGGATATTACAAATATGTCAATAACAGACAGAGCAAGGCTCGGTATCAGCTTTGCATTCCAACAGCCCGTTAGATTTAAGGGGCTTACCGTTAGAGATTTGATTACACTTGCGTCAGGAAAGCAAATCAGCGTTTCCGATGCCTGTGCATACCTATCAGAGGTTGGACTCTGCGCAAGAGATTACATTGACAGAGAAATCAATGCGTCTCTTTCGGGCGGCGAGCTTAAAAGAATTGAAATTGCTATGATTATGGCAAGAGGAACTCAGCTTTCCGTGTTTGATGAGCCAGAGGCGGGAATTGACCTTTGGAGCTTTAACAATCTCATTCGTGTTTTTGAAAAAATGCACGATCAAACAAACGGCTCTATTATGATTATTTCACACCAAGAAAAAATTCTTGACATTGCCGATAAGATTGTAGTAGTTGCAAACGGCGAGGTTAAGAGCTACGGCAAAAAGGATGAAATTTTGCCCGAACTGTTACACAGACAAAGCGCAGGCTTTGGCTGCGTGAAGCTATAAGACGAGGTGCATTATGGATACAATACAAAAAAGCTTGCTTGAAAAGCTGACTGATTTGCACGATATTCCCGAGGGAGCATATAATATCCGTGCTAACGGTTCGCTCGGCGCGAGAAATACAACGGCTAATATCGATATTATCTCAAAGCAAGACAAGGACGGAATAGATATTATTATAAAGCCGAATACTAAAAATGAAAGCGTTCATATTCCTGTAATTATCAGTAAAACGGGTATTGACGATTTAGTTTACAACGATTTTTATATCGGTGAGAACGCCGACGTTACAATTGTTGCAGGATGCGGAATTCACAACACGGGTGATGAAAAATCAAGTCACGACGGAATTCACACCTTTCACGTTGGGAAAAATGCCAAAATTAAGTACGTTGAGCGCCATTATGGACAGGGTGAGGGCACGGGTGAAAACGTGATGAACCCTAAAACTGTTATCGAAATTGATGACGGCGGCTATATGGAAATGGAAACAACGCAAATTAAGGGAATTGATTCAACGGAAAGAATCACCGAGGCAAAGCTTGGTAACGAATCGAAGCTTGTCATTCGTGAAAGCTTAATGACTCACGGCAGTCAGTATGCAAAGACTGATTTTACCGTTGAATTAAACGGTGAAAATTCTTCTGCAAACGTTGTTTCACGTTCTGTTGCCAAGGATCAATCCTATCAGGTGTTCTATTCCAATATTAAGGGTAACAATAAGTGCGCTGGACATACGGAATGTGATGCGATAATAATGGACGAGGCAAAGGTTTGTGCTATTCCTGAGATTACCGCTAATCATATTGACGCGAGTCTAATTCACGAGGCTGCAATCGGTAAAATTGCAGGCGAACAGCTTATGAAGCTTATGACACTTGGTCTTACAGAGCAAGAGGCTGAGGAGCAAATAGTTAACGGATTTTTGAAATAATTTTATAATTTTGTAAGGAGAGCAAGGGGTAAATGAAATACGAAATTGTAAATAATATTGACTCATTTAACAGAGCATATAAAAGAGTAAAAGAGGCACAACAAATTTTTGCAACCTATTCACAGGAGCAGGTTGATAAGATATTCACAGCGGCAGCTATGGCGGCAAACAAGGCAAGAATTCCATTGGCACGCCTCGCCGTTGAGGAAACGGGAATGGGTATTGTAGAGGACAAGGTGATTAAAAATCACTTTGCCGCAGAGTACGTATATAACAAATACAGAAATACAAAAACCTGTGACGTAATTGAAGAGGACGTAAGCGGAGGAATGCAAAAAATTGCCGCACCCGTTGGTGTTGTTGCGGCAGTTATTCCAACAACCAACCCAACGTCTACCGCTATTTTCAAAACACTTTTGGCATTAAAAACAAGAAACGGTATTATTATAAGCCCACACCCAAGAGCGAAGAACAGTACAATTGCCGCATCTAAGCTTGTGCTTGAGGCAGCAATTGAAGCAGGCGCGCCCGAGGGAATTATTGCTTGGATTGACGTTCCGAGCCTGGAGCTTACAAACACACTTATGGCAACTGCCGATATCATTTTGGCAACGGGTGGTCCGGGTATGGTTAGATCCGCATATTCAAGCGGAAAGCCTGCACTTGGTGTTGGCGCAGGTAACACACCTGCAATTATTGACGATTCTGCCGATATTATCAAGGCGGTTAACTCGATTATTCACTCTAAAACCTTTGATAACGGTATGATTTGCGCATCCGAGCAATCCGTTCTTGTCAGCGAAAGGATTTACGATGAGGTAAAGGCTGAATTTGTAAAGCGCGGTTGCTATTTCTTAAACGAGGAAGAAACTGAAAAGGTTAGAAAAACTATTATTATAAACGGTTCACTCAATGCTCGCATTGTAGGTCAAAGCGCTCATAAAATTGCTTCATTGGCAGGAGTTTGTGTGCCCGAAAGCACAAAAATTATTATCGGCGAGGTTGAGAGCGTTGATTTAACAGAGGAGTTTGCACACGAAAAGCTTTCTCCCGTGCTTGCGTTTTATAAGGTTAAGAGCTTTGATGAGGCGCTCGACAAGGCTTATCATTTAATCGAGGACGGCGGTCTTGGACACACATCATCTATATTTATAGATGAAATTGCAGAAAAAGAGAAGCTTAAAAGATTTACTCTTAAAATGAAAACATGCCGTATTCTTGTAAACACGCCATCATCACACGGCGGTATCGGTGACGTTTATAACTTCCGTCTTGAGCCATCGCTTACCTTGGGCTGCGGCACCTGGGGCGGTAACTCAATTTCCGAAAATGTTGGTGTTAAGCATCTTTTGAACGTTAAAACAGTTGCAATTAGGAGAGAAAATATGCTTTGGTTCAGAACACCTGAGAAGGTATATATTAAAAAAGGCTGCTTGCCCGTTGCTCTTGACGAATTAAAGAGTGTAATGAACAAGAAAAAAGCGTTTATCGTAACGGATAAATTCCTTTTTGAAAACGGATATACAAAGCCTATTACTGATAAGCTTAATGAAATGGGAATTGGGTATGCTACGTTCTCAAACGTAGAGCCTGACCCAACACTTGAATGCTCGCTCGAGGGTGCTAAGCAAATGTCATCCTTCAATCCCGACGTTATTATCGCACTTGGCGGTGGTTCAGCTATGGACGCGGCTAAAATTATGTGGGTTTTGTACGAGCATCCTGAGGTTGACTTTATGGATATGGCTATGCGCTTCAGCGATATAAGAAAGCGTATCTATACGTTCCCGAAAATGGGTGAAAAGGCTTACTTTATTGCTATTCCTACCTCAGCGGGTACAGGCTCCGAGGTTACACCTTTTGCCGTTATTACAGACGGAGCAAGCGGCGTAAAATACCCACTTGCAGACTACGAGCTTTTGCCTAATATGGCAATTATCGATACAGATTTTCATATGTCCGCACCTAAGGGACTTACTGCGGCATCGGGTATCGACGCGGTTACACACGCACTTGAGGCATATGCTTCAATTATGGCAACTGATTATACGGACGGCTTAGCACTTCAAGCGTTGAAGGTGATATTTGAATATTTACCAAGAGCTTACGAAAATGGTACAACGGATGCTCAGGCAAGAGAAAAGATGGCAAATGCGGCAACGATGGCAGGTATGGCATTTGCAAACGCATTCTTGGGCGTATGTCATTCAATGGCGCATAAGCTCGGTGCATTCCATCATTTACCGCACGGTGTAGCAAACGCGCTTATGATTGATGAGGTTATCAGATTTAACGCAGTAGAGGCTCCAACAAAAATGGGCTCATTTTCACAGTATGACCATCCAAAGGCGACAAAGAGATACGCCGAGGTTGCAAGCTATCTCGGAATTAGCGGCAATACCGACGAGGAAAAGGTTGAGGGACTTATTTCCGCTATTGACGAGCTTAAAGCAAAGGTTGGAATTAAAAAGACTATAAAAGATTACGGAGTAGACGAAAAATACTTCCTTGAAAGCCTTGACGAGATGGTTGAGCAGGCGTTTGACGACCAATGCACGGGCGCAAACCCAAGATATCCGCTTATGAGCGAAATCAAGAAAATGTATCTAAACGCCTACTACGGCACGAATGAAAAAATCTAAAAATCGCCATTTGGAAGGGAGATTTTAGTATGAAATACGAAAATATTATCGCTAAAAGAAGTGATAAAACGGTTTACCGCGACGGTAATTTGAAAATCAAGGTTTACGGCAAGGAAACCTCGAAGGTTAACGTTTTGGTTTCCGCTTTGAACCAAGCAAAAATCGAGGAAACGGGACTTAACGTGCCAAAGCTTCACGAGGTGACAACCTACGAGGGTAGCTGGGTTATAGTAACTGATTATATTGAGGGCACGCCTCTTGACGTTTTAATGGAGCAAAATCCTGAAAAGCTTGACGAATATTTACAAATGTTCGTTGACCTTCAAGCAACCGTGCATACAAAAAGAGCGCCGGGACTTTTGAAGATTAAAGAAAAAATGTCAATGAAAATCAACCAAACGGAATTTGACGATTTTCTTAAATACGAGCTTCACGCAAGGCTTGAGGGAATGCCAAATCACGTTAAGCTTTGTCACGGGGATTTTAACCCATCTAACGTTATCGTTACCGATAGTGGCGAGATGTTTATTATTGACTGGTCACACGCAACACAGGGTAATGCATCAGCGGACGTAGCAAGAACGTATTTGATTTTCAAGCTTGCAGGCGCTGATGAAATAGCAGAGAAGTATTTATCACTTTTCTGTAAAAAAACGGGAATATCAAGAAGCTACTATTTAAGATGGCTTCCTATTGTTGCGGCATCGCAAACAGTTAAAAAAATCGAATCCGAAAAAGAGCTTCTTTCTAAGTTCGTAAACGTAGTGGATTTTGAATAATATTTTTCCCGTAGGTGCGCCCACGGGAAAATGACTTTGAGGAAGAAAATGAAAATTATAGATATTATTAGTGGGGGAAAGCCATCTCTTTCCTTTGAGGTGTTTCCGCCTAAAACAAACGATACCTTTGAAATAGTAAAGAGCGCGTCTGAAAAAATCGCAACGCTTAACCCCGCGTTTATGAGTGTTACATACGGTGCAGGCGGTGGAACGAGTGAATATACCTTAGAAATTGCTAAAAATCTGCAAAGCAAGGGCATAACCGCGCTTGCACATTTGACGTGCGTTAACTCTACTAAGGAGGAGGTTTCATCACGCCTAAAAAGCTTAAAGGAAAGCGGAATTGAGAATATTTTGGCACTCCGCGGTGATATAACTCCCGAAAATCAAAACAGAGAAAAGTGGGATTATCATTACGCAAATGAGCTTGTTTCTCAAATTAAAAGCGAGTATGATTTTTGTGTTGGCGGTGCTTGCTATCCTGAGGGACATCCCGAATGTGACTCGCAATCAAGGGATATTGACAATCTTAAAAGAAAGATTGAAGCAGGCTGTGATTTTTTAACCACGCAAATGTTTTTTGATAACAATATTCTTTACAATTTTCTTTACAAATTAAGAAACAAGGGTGTTGACGTGCCTGTTATTGCAGGAATTATGCCTGTTACAAACGGAAAACAAATAAAAAGAACCTGCGCCCTTTGCGGCTCACTTTTACCGCCTCGATTTAAGGCAATTGTTGACAAATACGGGGACAAGCCCGAGGCTATGAAGCAAGCAGGAATTGCCTATGCAACCGAACAAATAATTGACCTTTTTGCAAACGGAATTAACGTCGTTCACGTTTATTCAATGAATAAATTTGACGTTGCAAGTAAGATTTGCGACAACGTTTCGGAGATTATAAAATGAGTGAAATATCATTCATAAATATTGATGCAAGCGGCCTTTCGTTAAACGATAAGGAAATTTGCCGATACCTTAATATGAGGGCGTATGAGGGAGAGCTTTGCCATTTAATTGACGACTGTAAAAGAGAGATTATAAGCATATCATCGCCCAAAGCGGTATTTACAAAGGCTAAGATAGAAGCACTTGACCAAAAGCTACACTTAGGCTTCGGTGAGGTTTGCAGCAAGAATTTATCTAAGAATTTGTGCGGCTGTCGTGAGGCGTTTGTTTTCTGTGCAACGCTTGGACAAGACGTTGACAGGCTCATTAAGAAATACTCAAAAATTGAGCCATCAAGGGCTATTGTGCTTGATGCGGTGGCATCGACTGTGATAGAAGCGTTTTGTGATTACGTAAATGAATATTTAGGAAAAAATCTTTCCACTCGACCGAGATTTTCGTGCGGATATGGAGATTTTTCTATTGAGCACCAGGGTGCGATATTAGAATTTTTAGAAGCAAAAAAGAGAATAGGAGTTGGACTTTTAGACTCTTATATGATGACGCCGTTTAAGACGGTAACTGCAGTAATAGGTATTGATTGAATTGGGAGGAAAAATGGATTTACTTGCACAGGTTTATAGCGGATATGTGTTTTTTGACGGTGCAATGGGCACCGAGCTTCAGCGCTACGGTATTTTACCCGGTGAAAGCTCTGAATCTTGGAATATAAAAAAGCCTGAGATAATTACAAAAATTCATAGGTCGTATTTCGAAGCGGGTGCGAATATTGCAACCGCAAATACGTTCGGCGCAAACCCATTAAAGGTAGAAAATGCAGAAGAGCTGATATTTAGCGCGATTGAAAACGCAAAAAATGCAAAAACCTCAGCTTCTCAGTACGTTGCGCTTGATATCGGTCCAACAGGCAAGCTGCTTGCCCCTCTTGGCGATCTTGATTTTGAGTACGCGGTCAAGGCTTTTTCAGCAGTGGTAAAATCAGGCACCGAGGCAGGCGCGGACCTTATTTTAATTGAGACGATGTCAGATCCGTATGAAATGAAGGCGGCGGTTTTAGCCGCAAAGGAAAATTCATCCTTGCCTATATTTGCTACCTTCGTTCTTGATGAAAACGGGAAAACGGTGACAGGCTGTGATATAGGTGCTATGGTTGCGCTCCTTGAGGGACTTGGCGTTTCCGCTATAGGTGTTAACTGCTCCCTTGGCGCTGAGCAGCTCGTTAAATTTATACCCGAGCTTGTAAAGACCTCATCACTACCTATAATTGTCAACCCTAATGCAGGACTACCCGCTATTATAAACGGAAAAACGTCTTATAAGCAAACGCCCGCCGAGTTTGGCGAGTATATGGAAAAAATCGCAGATATGGGTGCAAGATGCTTGGGAGGATGCTGTGGCACGACCCCTGAGCATATAAAGGAGGTTGTCAACCGATTAAAGGGCAAGGGGCCGAAGCCTATAGTGAAAAAGTCGAAAACCGTTGTTTCATCATATTCAAAGGCCTGCACCTTTGAAAATAAGGTTGTTTTGATTGGTGAAAGAATTAATCCAACGGGAAAACCGAAATTAAAGGCGGCGCTTCGTGAAAACGATATTGATTATTTAGTAAAGGAAGCGCTTTTACAGGAAGAAAACAACGCCGACATGCTTGATGTTAACGTAGGACTTCCCGAAATAAACGAAAAGAGCGTGCTTTGTCAAGCGGTGAAGGAAATTCAAGCGGTTTGTGCGTTGCCACTTCAAATTGACACCTCAAACGTTGACGCGCTTGAAGCATCGCTTAGAATTTATAACGGAAAAGCGCTTGTAAACTCTGTGAACGGCAAAATAGAGAGCATGGAAGCAGTTTTTCCTATTGTGAAAAAATATGGCGGCGCGGTAATTGCGCTCACTCTTGACGAAAACGGTATTCCAAGCACAGCGCGTCAAAGAGCGGATATTGCAAGAAAAATTATCGAAAAAGCAAGTGAGTACGGCATTGATAAAAAGGATATTATAGTTGACCCGCTTTGCTTAACTGTAAGCTCGGATAAGGAAGCGCCAAGTGTTACTCTTGAAGCAATTCGCATTATAAAAAACGAGCTTGGTGTTAAAACCTCGCTCGGTATTTCAAACGTGTCGTTTGGCTTGCCAAATAGAGATTACGTAAACTCGGTTTTCTTTTCCCATGCGCTTTTTTGTGGACTTGACGCGGTTATAATGAACCCTTTTTCAAGTGAAATGAAAAAATCATATTATGCTCACAACGCGCTTATGGGAATAGACGAGAGCTGTGTTGATTATATAGAATTTGCTTCTTCCTTTGTAGCTCAGGCAACAGTGGCGCCAACACAGGAAAAGCAAACGCTTGACGGTGCGATAATAAAGGGACTTAAAAAAGAAGCAAAGGAGCTTGCATCTACGCTGCTTTTAGAGAAAAAGCCGCTTGAAATTGTAAACGAGCATATAATCCCCGCGCTCGATACAGTTGGAAAAAGGTACGAGGATGGAAAAATCTTTTTGCCTCAGCTTCTTATGAGTGCGGAAACCGCAACGGTAGCATTTGACGTAATCAAGGAAACATTGAAATCAAACGATAGTTCAAGCAAGGGCGATATTATTTTGGCAACCGTCAAGGGCGATATTCACGATATTGGAAAGAACATTGTAAAGGTTATTTTACAAAATTACGGCTTTACCGTTCACGACCTTGGCAAGGATGTTTCCCCCGAGTTTATTTTTGAATATGCTAAGAGCCACAGTATAAAGCTTGTTGGTCTTTCCGCGCTTATGACAACCACCGTATCCTCAATGGAAAAAACTATTAAGCTATTTAGGGAAAACGGCTACGATGCCAAATTCGTAGTCGGCGGCGCGGTTTTAACCCCCGAATACGCAGAAATGATAGGCGCAGACAAATATGCCAAGGATGCTATGGATACTGTAAGATACGCGCAACAAATATTTAATTAAGAAAAAGAGGCTGTCGCGTTAGCGACGCCTCTTTTTTAGGGGATAGTGAAATGAGTGCAGAAGGCGTGAACTCGTACACGTCGGCGTACTTAGTACGGTAGAGTGCGAGGTCGCGTCTAAAAAACAGACACAAAAAATGAAGAGAACTTGCAATTTTTGCAAGTTCTCAACAATAAACCGCTTTGAAATCAATATATATTATGGT
>JBGVIN010000016.1:0-3762 GCA_045123255.1 Eubacteriales bacterium | reverse complement strand
TGTACCCTTTGCCTTATCAGTCGTTGAGAAAATTCTCTCCTTTGCGCCTTCCTTGCCATATTTATCCTCAAGAAGCTTGCGGAAAACTCTGAAAGCAATAGCAGGCTCAGTTGTAGTGCCTGATTTAGATACAACGTTTACGCAAATATCCTTGCCCTCGCAAATTTTAAGAAGGTCGTTAAGTGAAGATGGGCTAATTGTGTTACCTGCAAAATAAATGTCAGGTGTATCCTTCTTCAAGTTGTTGTAAACAGGTGATTTAACAAATTCAATCGCCGCTCTTGCGCCAAGATATGAGCCACCGATACCGATTACGATAAAAATATCGCAGCTTTTTTTGATTTTTTCAGCCGCAATCTTAATTCTTGCAAATTCTTCCTTATCATAGTTTTCGGGAAGGTCAATCCAACCAAGAAAATCGTTGCCAGCACCTGTGCGCGCCATCAATGTTTTTTGTGCGGTATAGATTTCATCCGAAATAGAATCTATATCGTTTTTAGAAATAAAGCCGTTAAGAAACTTATCATTAAGTGAAAGTGCCATAATATAATACCCCTATAATATATATTTCCTTATTATAATACAACAACTTTCTCTAAATTTCAACTGTTTTTAATGATTTATAACAAATTTTTAATGATTTTAAGTATATATTTCCAAATTGTGAGATTGTCAACCGTTTCACAAGCCAAAATATCAGCTTTTCCTATTTCCTTGCCGTCAACCTTATATATAATTTCGCCAACCTTTTCATTTAATTTTATCGGTGCAGTAAGATTATCATATATAATTTCCTCTCTCGTTATTTTTCCAAGCTCACTTCTCTTTGACAAAATTTCAAAATCACTCGCCATAATCTTTAAGTTTTCTTTAACACCGCCACTTATCGGTATTTCCTTTTCATCACTGCCAATGTCACTATAAAGGGCGTAATTTGCAAAGCCGTAGTTCAATAGCTTTGTTGCCGCGTTATTTCTTGCTTGCGAGCTTTCCGCTCCCATTACGACCGCGATTAAGTGTAAATTCTCGCGCTTGGCACTCGCGCTTACGCAAAATCCTGCGTTGCTTGTGTAGCCCGTTTTAAGCCCTGTGATACCTTTGTAAAAACGAATGAGCCTGTTTGTGTTTGTCAGTCCAAACTCACCGTTTCTTACCGTGTCCATCCATACAGTTGCATATTCCGTTACCTTTTCGTGCGTTAATAGCTCGCGCGACATAAGTGCAATATCGTATGCACTGGTTAAGTGACCTGTTACCGTATCGTCAAGTCCCGTAACGTTTTCGAAATGAGTGTTTTTCATTCCAAGAGCGTTTGCCCTTTCATTCATCAAGCGAACGAAATTCTCCTCACTGCCGCCAACCTCCTCAGCGAGCGTTAATGCTGCATCGTTTGCTGAAGCGATAATTACACTTTTTAATAAATCGTTTACGCTCATTTCTTCGCCCGGCTCTAAGAAAATCTGCGACCCACCCATTGATGCGGCATTTTCGCTAACCGTTATCATTTGGTCGTAGCTAAGCGCGCCGTTTTCAATTGCTTCAAAAACCAAAAGCAATGTCATTATTTTAGTAACCGATGCAGGCGGAAGCGGTAAATCCTTGTTATGCTCATAAAGCACCGTACCCGTCTGCATATCAATTAAAACCGCGCTTTTTGTATCAATATTTAAGGTATTTTCACCCTCGAGTGCAAAAGAAACCGTGGCAAAAGCCGAAAGAAAAAAGCAAAAAATAATTAAAATTGAACAAATTTTTTTCATCATAATACTCCTCTAATTTACTAAGCTAAACGCAAGCGCACAATATAGGTTGTAGATTAACCAAAATAACTCGATTATTAAAAAAATCGACCATAGCTTATATACTTTAATAGTAGCAATTACAGTAAGTAAGCAAAAAAGGAGCGATGCGAGCAATATAATAAAAGATAAAAATGGAGATAAATTGCCGAAAAATATCGGATGAGCGCACATTGAAAATAGATATGTAAACCCGAGCAAAAACACAATTTTTAAGGAATATCTGCGCTTAAATTTCTCGCACCCAAACAAAATTCCGCCAAGAATTACGCCCAAAAGAAAAAAAGAAATGGCCCAACCTATATGAGCGTAAAAATACGGCAATGCACACCTTGGCATAATTAGAAAGGAAGACAAATGCGCATTTTTGAGCCCAAAAATCCAAGAAAGCAAGCCTATTATCAGCAAAGCGCCACCTGAAATTGCGCAAGCGCGTACGTTAATTTGTCTTATCTCCTGATATAAACCGCTAAAATAATTCTCTATTTTCTTAAAAAACAAAAAAAATCACCTCACTAAAATATATGAGGCGATTTTGAAATTATTCTATTTTAGTTATATCCCTTGGCGTCATCTCTATAAAAATATACGCGCCTTCTTCTGAAAAAAGGTGTGAAAATATTTGCTCGTTCCCCACTTTTTTTATCAAAGTAGGTAAAAACGTGGTTTTTGCATTTTTCCGTCGGTTCTGTTCCTTTTTTATAATACGCTTGAATTACGCGCGAGCCGCGCTCATCTCTTTCACAGCCCTTATTTGCGATAAGACCGCTATCTAAGCATACGTCAAGATGCATAAGAGAGGTGTCGTTATTAAAATATCCTTCCTCGTTTTCTTCATATATATTATTTATAACGTCACCGAAAATAGATAACGAGGGGTTTTGTACACCTAAAATTGTCCTTGGCGTATCGTATCCCGTCCAAACTCCTATAACGTAATCAGGCGTAAATCCAACGAACCATCTGTCCTCGAAGCTGCTTGACGAGCCTGTTTTACCGCCGATTTCAATATTTTTATTATCAAGTGAAAGTGATGATGCCGTGCCCTCGCTTACTACGTTTTCAAGCATTTTTCGCATAATAAAGCTGCTTTCCTTTGATATAACCTCTCTTTCACTTCCTTCTGCTTCAAGCACCGTGTCTCCCTTATTGTCCGTTACGTACAAATAGCTTCTCGGTGTACAAATCTTACCGTCATTTACAAAAGCACTGTATGCATTAGTCACGTCAAGCAACGAAGTACCGTTTGTAAGCTGACCGAGCGCAAGCGAGGACTCGTTTGCATCAAGATTTTTATCGTAAGAAATTCCAAACTTATCTAAATAATTAAAGGAAGAGTTAATTCCAAGCTCTTTTAGGATTTTAACCGCAACTGTGTTTACTGAATGTGCAAGCGCGTAGTAAACGGGTATATTTCCGCGATATTTGTCAGGTGAGTTTTTAGGCCAAGGTACTCCGTTTTCAACTTTAACTGGTGAGTCCTCAAATGTCGTAGTATAGGTTACTAAATTCTTGTCAATAGCAGGCGCATAAACAGAAAGCGGCTTAATTACCGAGCCGGGTGGGCGTTTTGCATTTTTAGCGCGGTTGAAAATTAAGTTAGCGGTTTTTTTCCCTTTTCCGCCGATAACTCCCAAAATATCGCCTGTATATGGGTCAATAGCTAATGATGCCGACTCAGGCGAAGTCTTTTTTTGAAAATATTCACTGCTTTCATAAGCTTTTTCCATTATATCTTGAATTTTAGGGTCAATCGTTGCGTAAATATTGTACCCACCGCGTAAAATAAGCGCCCGTGCATTTTCCTCTGATATATTTTTCTTTTTTGCTAAATCTCTTGATACGTCGCTAAGCAAAAGCTCGGTAAACCAAGAAAAAATTCCCTGCCCGCTTTCCTTTTCTATCTCACTGTTTATTTCAATGCTTTCATTTACAGCCTCAATATATTCCTCATCGTCGATAT
>JBGVIN010000015.1:0-11553 GCA_045123255.1 Eubacteriales bacterium | reverse complement strand
TTGAATCCTCATCTGAAATCGCTGCTGATGAAATAGAAAATGAGGTAAAGGAAGCGGAAAGCACCTTTTCAAAGAAGGATTTCCCAATTACTTCTGTTATTATCACGGTGCTATTTACTATGATGGCTCTTATAGTTGGCTCCGGATTGCTTGGAGCATAATATAAAAAATTAAGTCTCGGTTAAATGCCGAGACTTTTTTCATATTTCAAGGTAATAAACAATATAATTTATCAAGAACTTACAAAGGCGGTAAATTATTTTGGAAAATAAAAATAATAAGACGATGAAAAGAGGAGTATTTTTGCTTTTCTTTTTTCTTATTTTAAGCGCGGTTATCGTTATTACTCTTTTCAAAATACAAATTTTAGGGTATGACGATTATCAAAAGCGTGTTATAGAGCAGCTTACGGTTGAAACAAAGGTTAACCCTAACCGCGGAATTATATACGACAGGAATAAAACGGTGCTTGCGAGCAACAAAACGGTGTGGGTTTTATACGTTATACCGAAGAAAATCAAGGATCCCGAGCTTGTGGCAAGAGAGCTTTCTAAGATTGTCAACGTAGAATATGACAAAATTTTATCTAAGGTAAAGAAAAAAGGGTACAAATATCAAATTATAGACACCGATTTAGACGAGCAAACGACAAATAGGGTAAGAGAGCTTATTTCTAAATACGGATTAGAGGATGAAATTGAACTAAATGCAAGCAGTAAGCGGTATTATCCGCTTTCGAATTTGGCATCGCACGCCCTCGGCTTTGTTAATGCGGACGGAGTTGGAATTTACGGACTTGAAAAGGTTTATAACAATATATTAGAGGGTACAAACGGTAAATATATAACTGCACAGGATGCACAAAGCTCCGATATGCCGTTTCAGTACGAAAAATATATTGAAAGTGAAAACAGCTATAATCTTGTAACAACAATTGATTCATATATACAGTATCAGCTCGAATTACAGGTCGAAACTGCCGCGATAGAGTCAGGAGCGCAAAACAGAGCCGTGGGAATTGCAATGAACCCTAAAACGGGCGAAATTTACGCCATGGCGGTATATCCGAGCTTTAATTTGAATGAGCCGTACGTTTTAGACGAGCTATCACAGGAAAAATTGAATGAATATACGCCAAACACCAAGGAATATAGAAATCAATATCTAAATTTGCTTTATTCAATGTGGAATAATAAGGCTGTAACAGAGTTATACGAGCCGGGCTCGACGTTTAAGCTATTTACAACCTCCGTTGCACTTGAAACGCGCGCAGCGTCCCTTGCTAGCTCGTTTACCTGCACGGGCGCACTTAAAATCGACGGATATTATAGGGCAATCAGCTGCCACAAGCGCAAGGGGCACGGCACGCTTAATTTTGCCGAGGCGCTTCAACAATCGTGCAACCCGTCAATGATGAAGCTTGCTTTTTCGATAGGAAAAGAGGAATTTTACAGCTATTTCAAACGGTTTGGCTATACCGCTAAAACAGGTGTGGATTTACCATCTGAGGCGCTTGGCTATTACCATAGCTATGACGATTTTTCAAACGTATCTCTTGCCGTATATTCATTCGGTCAAACCTTCAAAACAACCGCAATACAACAGCTTCGCGCGGTTAGTGTTATTGCAAACGGCGGAAAGCTTGTAACTCCGCATTTAATCGGCGAAATCGTTGATAAGGACGGTAATTCAATATATAAATATGAAGAAAAAAGCTCGGAAAATATAATAAGCGAGGAAATTGCTAAAACAATTGCGGTTATTTTGAAGGAGGGCGTTGACGGCGAGGGCGGTGCAAAAAATGCATACGTTGCAGGCTACGAGGTTGCAGCAAAGACAGGAACGTCGGAGAAAAAGGACAAATATGACGAAAATGGAAACACACCGTACAGAGTTTCCTCCTGCGTGGCGTTTGCGCCCGCTACCGAGCCTGAAATTGCCGTAATTATTCTTGTTGATGAGCCAACCCTTGGCAGCAAATACGGAAGCGTTGTCGCCGCCCCGTACGTTGGAAAATTTCTTGATAACGTTTTGCCGTATATGGGTGTTTTACCGTCGTATAACGAAAACGATATAGAGCATAAGAGCGTTACCGTGCCGAATATCACGGGCAAGGGCTTGAACGAGGCAATTAAAGAGTTAAAGGATTTGGGCGTAAAATATGAGGTTTTAGGTGACGGTGAAACGGTCATATCTCAAATGCCACCCTCAAAAAGCGAAATATACCAAGGGACGGGCAAGGTGTTAATTTATACAAGTAAGGAATCAAGCGATTTTGTGTCTGTTCCGAGTGTTATCGGAAAAACTGCCAAGGAAGCGAACTTGATTTTGACTAATAGCGGATTGAATATTAAATTTGAGGGCGGAACAAACTTCGTTTTCGGCGAAAAATCAACTGTTGTCGAGCAGTCCTACGAGGCAGGGACGAGTGTGCCTAAAGGAACAGTAATAACGGTAAAAATCTTATTTAAGGATGAGAGTGAATGAAGCTATATAATCTATTGAAAAAAGACGAAATATTAGAGGCAAGCGTTGATTTCGACACTGAAATTGAGGCAATATCTACCGACTCGCGAAGGACTGTGAAAAACAGCGTATATGCGGCTATAAGAGGTGAAAAAAGGGATGGAAACGATTATATCAGTGAGGCGATAAAAAAGGGTGCATCGGTAATAGTAACGGACGACAGGGAAGCAATAAAAAGCTTTCCTTGCGTGCTGGTGAAAAGCGTAAGAAGCGTAGTTGCCAAAATGTATGCACGGTATTACGGTCTGCCCGACAAAAACGCAAGGATAATTGCGGTTACTGGCACAAACGGAAAAAGCACGGTATCGTATTATATTTACAATATTTTAAGGGGCGCGGGAAATTCGGTTGGTTTAATTTCAACCGTCGAGTGCTTAATAAACGGTGAAGCGGTTGATTTGGGCGGTGGCGGTGCGGTATGTGATATAGCGTCCGCTATGACAACTCCCGATCCCGAAAAGCTATACGGTGTTCTAAATGAAATGAAAAGCAGAGGTGTTGAATACGTAGTTTTAGAAACATCCTCGCACGCGCTTGACCAATGCCGTTTAGACGGGATAGAAATTGACGTAGGCGTTTTTACAAATATGTCAAGCGAGCACCTTGATTATCATAAAACGATGGAAAATTATTTTCATGCAAAGGAGCGTTTGTTCCAAAAAGCTCATAGAGGTATAGTAAATATCGACGATTTTTACGGTGAAAGAATTAAAGAAGCAAACGAGAATATTTATTCGTTTTCTATGAATAAAAATGCAGATTTTCATGCAAGCGATATCAGATATACAGATGACGGATTGAGTTTTGTGTTCGAAAACGGTGAAAAAACGAAAATTGAAACGAAAATGATAGGTAAGCATAACGTTTATAACGCATCACTTGCTTGTGCGGTTGCTAATCTTTTGGGAATATCAAATGAAAAAATAAGCGAAGGAATACTAAAAACTCGGGTAAGAGGGCGGCTTGAAAAATTTGCAAGCAATATTTATATTGATTACGCGCATACGCCAAAGGCTATAGAAGCATCGCTTAGTGCGGTGAGGGAAAAGGAAAAGGGCAAGAGGATAATAGCTCTTTTCGGTTGCGGTGGCGACAGAGATAAATCAAAACGGGCGGAAATTGGCAAAATTGCATCTATCCTTGCTGATTGCTTGATAATTACGTCAGATAATCCAAGAAACGAGGAACCAACCGAAATAATCAAGGATATTTTGGCGGGTGTTGATAGGCAAAGGCTACATATTGTTATTCCAAGCAGGCGCGATGCAATATCCTATGGGGTAAGAATTTTGAAGGAAAACGACGTGCTTGTTTTGCTTGGAAAGGGTCACGAAGCGTACGAGATAGATAAAAGCGGAAAGCACTATTTTGATGAACGGGTTATATTGAGCGAGGTAATCATAAATGATAAAAATAAAGCCGAGGATGGCGAGTGAAATTGCAAAAGCAGTATCGGGACAGCTTATTGGCGAGGATGTATTAATAGAAAACGTATGCTTGAATTCTAAGGAAGCTATGTGTGACGGATGCCTATTTATTGGTGTAAAAGGGGAAAAATATGACGGTAATGATTTTGCCCTTGAAGCACTTGATGGGGGAGCGCAAATAGCGATAACCGAGAGAGAACTTTACGGCAAGCCATGTATTGTAGTTAATGATACCAAGGACGCGCTCTTGAAATTAGCACAGTCTTGCATTGGAAGAACAAAAATAATCGGTATAACGGGAAGCGTTGGTAAAACGACTGTAAAAAATATGATTATTTCGGTGCTGAGCCAAAAATATAATGTAAGGGGAACAAAAGAAAACGAAAACAACGAAATCGGCGTTGCGAAAACGCTTTTGGGAATAAATAACGAGGATTTTTGCGTTGTTGAAATGGGTATGCGCGGTCTTAAAGAGATAGATTTACTCGCTTACTTGACCCACCCTGAGCTTGCGGTTATAACGAATATAAAAGCCTCGCACATTGAAAGGTTGGGCAGCGAGGAAAACATACTTAAAGCAAAGCTTGAAATTCTAAATTATGAGCCTAAATATGCAATTTTGCCAAATGATGCACGTATAATAGCGCGCGTAAATTCAAAAACGATACCTTTTTTTATTGATGAAGATCAAAGCAAAATTAAATATTCATATTTTGAAAACGGAGTTGAATTTTCCTTTGATGACGGCGAAAATAATTCAATAAAAATGAAAATTTATTCATTTTATTTGCATAATATCTATAACGCAAAAATTGCGTATCGTGTCGGTAAAATCTACGGCTTAACGGATAGCGAAATTTCCGAAGGATTGAAAAATTTCAAGCAAGAAAGAATGAGGGAGGAATATTTGCAGCTAAACGGAATAACAATAATAAATGACTGCTATAATTCCTCATACGATAGCTTAAAATCATCCTTAAATTCCCTTATCAGCTATGCAAAAATAAAGGGGAAAAGACCGAATGCGTTAATTGGCGATATTTTAGAGCTTGGAAAATACAGTGAGGGTGTACATAGAAAAATCGGACGTCTTTGCCGCGAGCTTGAAATTTCTGGCTTGTATTTATACGGAGAAGCGTCGAGATATATTTTAGATAGCGCAGGCTACGGTAAAATTTTTGAAAGCAAAGAGGAATTAATTAAGGAATTATGTAAAAACCTAAATAAAGACGACGTATTGCTTGTTAAGGCAAGCAGGGGAATAATGCTTGAAAATATTATAGAAGGAATGAAGAAATTTAATGAGTAGCATATATATTTACACAATGATTTTCCTCAGTAGCTTTCTTGTTACGTTCGTATCTGTTAAAATGATAATTCGTGTGGCAGAAAGAAAGAAAATTGGACAACGGATTTTAGAAAATGGACCTGTATGGCATAAGGAAAAGGACGGCACGCCGACAATGGGCGGAATTGCTTTTCCTGCTGCAGCCTTAATATCATTTTTGATTTTTGTTGTATTTTTTGATGGTGGAAATAGCGAGAGAATAATTCCGATTTTCGGTGTAGTTATTTATGCGACACTAAATTCACTGATAGGATTTTTAGATGACTTTCTTAAGGTGAAAAGGAACCAAAACAAGGGGCTCAGTGCACCGTCAAAATTTGCTTTGCAGTCAATTGCTTCAGTAGCTTTTTTAGCTTTTTTATCAAGGTCCGCCGGAATTACAACCGCTTTGAAAATACCTTTTACAAGCATTTCGTTCAATATCGGTATTTTTTACTATTTCTTTGCATATTTGCTCCTTTGCGGCTTTGTAAATGCGGTAAATTTGACGGATGGTCTTGACGGTCTTGCAACAAGCTCCATGCTTCCTGTTTCTGCACTCATATCTATTGTCGGTATATTCGTTTTTGACGATTTATCAGTTATCTTTTTAGGGGCAATGCTTCTTGGCTTGCTCTCTTCATTTTTGATTTATAACCGTCATCCCGCAAAAATTTTTATGGGTGACACAGGCTCGCTTTTCTTAGGCGGTATTTTGGCAGGATTTGCACTTTGCATTGATAACGCGCTTCTTGTTTTCCTTTTTGGGTTTGTATATTTATGCGAAGCTGCAAGTGTAATTATTCAGGTTTTATATTTCAAAATTACGCACGGAAAGAGAATATTCAAAATGGCACCGCTACATCATCATTTGGAAAAATGCGGATGGAGTGAAAATAAAATAGTTACAGCGTTTGCTATTATAAATTCGGTTGCGTGTGTGTTTGCGCTTTTGGGAACGTTACTATGAGGCTTGGAATATCAGAAATTAAAAAAGACGTAACTCAAAAAAATGCAAAAAAGAGATTAAACGTCTATTTACTCATAGCCGTGCTTATTCTTTTAATACTTGGCTCGTTAATGATTTTCAGCGCGGGATATCCGCACGCAAAGCTTCACTATAGCGACGGCTTTTACTATATCAAGCGTCACTTGATCTTTCTTTCATTGGGCGTTATTGTTATGCTTGCGTTAAGTCGCTTGAAAATAGAGGTTATCAAAAAAATTTCGCCGTTTTTTTACGGCTTTTGTTTGCTTTTGTTGGTCGCGGTACTGTTTACGGGATTTTCGGAGGGAGTTGCAAAAAGATGGCTCGGAATTCCGGGCACGCCGCTATCGTTTCAACCGTCGGAATTAATGAAGCTCGGTGTTATACTTATGCTATCGTGGTATAAGGATAAGACGAAAGCATCTAAAAAATCTATTGTGAAGGAAATAATTTTACCGGGAATAATTTTATTCTCCGCTTGCTTGCTTATTTTGCTTGAAAAGCATCTTTCGGGAACGGTAATTTTAGCGTTGATTGGTATATCGGTGCTTTTCGTTTCGGGAATTAACCTAAAAAAGGCAGGACTAATATACGGCGGCACAGGCATAATCGGTGCGCTGGTTTTTCTTTTGACTAATAGCTATGCAATGAAACGAATTCAGTCATTTTTTAATCCAAATGCAGATATTTTAAGTGATAAATGGCAAACCACTCAGGGGCTTTATGCAATCGGCTCGGGAGGACTTTGGGGACTTGGATATTTCAACAGCCGTCAAAAATACAGCTACGTTTCTGAGCCTCAAAACGATTTCATTTTTACTATTTGGTGCGAGGAAACGGGATTTGTAGGTGCGATTATACTGCTTTCGGTTTTTCTGTTTTTTATTTGGCGAGGATATAAAATTGCTTTTAGTGCGAAAGATACATATAGCAGCTTGGTTGCTTTTGGAATTGTAAGCCAAATTGGAATTCAAGCGTTTTTGAATATGCTTGTTGTTTTAGATGTTGTGCCAAATACGGGTATTTCCTTGCCGTTTTTCTCTTATGGCGGTAGCTCGCTTGTAATTTTACTGATGGAAATCGGCATTTTGCTTTCAATATCGCGAAACAGCGACGTGGAAATATGGGAGTCGTTATGAGAGTGCTTTTATGTGGGGGTGGCAGTGCAGGACACGTTAATCCTGCAATTGCAATAGGAGAAACAATAAAAAAGAATTCGCCAAAATCGAAAATTGCTTACGTTGCAACCGTGTCGGGAATTGAAAACGACCTTGTCGAGTTTGAAAAATATCATATTGACGTAAGAGGAATTAAGAGAAAGTTAGCTTTTTCCAATATTAAAAGCATTTATCTTACTCTTGGTGCAATAAGTAAATCTAAAAAAATAATTAAGGAATTTTGCCCCGATATTATAATCGGTACGGGCGGATATGCTACTTTTCCCGTTGCGTATGCGGGAAAGAGGCTTGGTGTAAAAATCGCTCTTCACGAGTCGAACGCTAAGCCTGGCAAGGCAATTAAAATGCTTGAACGGTATGCTGACGTGATTTTTACAAATTTCAAGGAAAGCGAAAAGCATTTTAGAAGCAGTGAAAAGCTATGCCACGTTGGAAATCCGTTAAGAAAAGGATTTGAAAGAGAGAACAGCGGTGAAATAAAGCCGAAAAATTCAAAGCAAGTAATTCTTTGTTATGGCGGCTCACTCGGAGCCGAGGCACTAAATAACGCCGCGCTTGACGTTGCAGATAATTTAATCAGATACCGCGATGATATAGTTTTTATTTTGGCAACGGGTAAAAGAAATTACTATGACGTCTGCCAAAAAATGAAGAAAAGGCGCATTGACACAATAAAAAATTTCATCGTTTATGAGTATATTTACGATATGGCAAGCGTAATGGAAAGCGCAGATATTGTAATATCAAGAGCAGGCGCAATAACAATTTCCGAGCTTGCCGCACTCTCAAAGGCGTCAATTTTAGTGCCATCTCCTTACGTCACTGACAATCATCAGCTTGAAAACGCACGCGCACTTGAAAAGAAGGGTGCAGCTATTATCGTTAGTGAGGACTGTCTATATACCCTGACGGACACGATAAGAGATTTACTTTCGAATATATCGAAAAAAGAAAAAATGAAGCACGAAATAAGCAGCTTTTACGTGCCAAATGCAAATGAGCTGATTTATGATAAAGTATTAGAGATATTAAATAAATAAAACTTCTTGACTTTGCTTTTTTTATATGTTAACATTAATATGTAAAGAAAAACAGAGGAGTTTTTTATGAAAAAAGGATTAAAAATTTCAATTATTCTGTCGCTTGCTTTGATTTTCTGTTTTGCATTGATTTCTTGCCGCGGTGGCGGAAATGAAGCAAACGAGCCAAAGACAGAGATTACAACGTCAGGACTTAACGTTGTTGACGGAATTTATCAAGCTGTTGTTGACGTTGACGTTGAAACGTTTGACTTGATTTCAAAAATCAAGCTTGCAGACGGTTCAAAAATTATCTTTTCAGTGTCGAGCGAGTTTGAAACGTTGATTGACGGCGCAAAAATCGCGCTTGAAAATGGAGAAAATAAGATTTATGCCTGCGTTATCGACGAGTATGAAAATGAGCAGGAATATATCTTTAACATCTACAAAAAGCAGACGTTTACCGTGACCTTTGAAACGAATGGCGGTTCAAGAGTCGAGCCGATTACCGTTAAAGAGGGCGCAGTTATCGAAGCACCAAGCACGGTAAAGAGCGGTTATAGCTTCACATGGGATTATGACTTTAATAAGCCTATTACCGAGGATATGACCGTTATTGCAACTTGGACTGCAAATGCTTACAAAATTACCGTTGATCTTTCCGTTATCAACGAGCAGGTTGAAATGGACGTTAACTACGGTGAGGAGTATAGCATTGAAGAATTTGAGCCGACAAAGGCAGGCTATCGCTTTAATGGCTGGTATATCTTGACAGGCGAAGGCGGCGACGTTAAGGTTCCGTTCAGTGCCGCTGACACATATCTTTATGCAGACGATATTACGGTTGTACCCGAGCTTGAGGCTATTGAATATTCAATTACTTACGTAGTTGATAACGGTGCTACAAACCCAAATAATGCTATCAAATTTACCGTTGAGAGCGTTATTGAATTGCTCGATGCTACTTGGATGAATGATGAAAGAGTGTTTGACGGATGGTTTACGTCAAGCGATTTTAGCGAGAAGTCAAGAATTACTGAAATCTCCGCAATCACTGAGTCAATTACTCTTTGGGCAAAGTTTAACGACGTTGATTTCTATACAAGCGTTGATTGCTATAACGGTGGTGAGCTTGTAAACGAATTTGTATTTAAGTATAAATCACCGTATAGCTTGCCGTCACTCGTGCCTGAAAAGGGATATCTTTTCGACGGCTGGTATGTTGGCGAGCAAAAGCTTGACCTTGACGGAACTTGGGCATTTAAGGATACTGAAATTGAGTTAACCGCTAAGTTTGTTGCAAGAGAAAACGGTATTGAATACGAGCTTTTCGGCGGTACAAATAATGAAGCAAACATAAATGAATATTCTGCCGATTTAGGTGAAATTACGCTTCAGGCACCAACGTTTGGAAGCCATATATTCCTCGGTTGGTTTACAAATCCAGAATTTACTGACAAAATCGAGGTTTTAAGCGTTGATACAGTTACTGATGAGATGACCATTTACGCTAAATGGAAATACGTTTCAAACGTAACTCTTGAATTTGACGGCGGCGAAACCGAGGATGAAATTGCAAGTCAATTTATTTACGGTGAGAGCTACGTACTTCCAACACCAATAAAAGCAGGAAACCTTTTTGCAGGCTGGTATATTAATGGTGACAAGCTTCCTTTGAGCGGAACATGGAGCTATAAAACGGACGTAACCGTTTCGGCAAGCTGGGTTCCTACCACAATTGTTATTAACTACGTGTTAAACGGTGGCACTCAAAATGAATCAAACCCCGTTAGCTTCGACGTTTTCACAGGCGTAATTGAGCTTTTAGAGCCAACAAAGGATCACGCCGTATTTATGGGCTGGTATAGAGATTCTAAGTTCCAAAGCAAGGTTGAAAGCATTGATACCTCAACTGAGCGTGAAATTACACTTTATGCTAAGTGGTTTGATACTAACATTACTGTAAATTATGATGCAAACGGTGGCACCGTTGCCCGTCCTACTGTAAGCTTAGTATACGGTACTGCATACGCACTTGATACACCTAATCGCCTTGGCTACCAATTTGACGGTTGGTTTATTGGCGAAAATAAGATTTCACAGACAGGTACTTGGGATATTTTAGAATCCGAGGTTACTCTTGTTGCACGTTGGAGTGTAATTACTTATAGCATCGATTATGACCTTGACGGCTTTGAAACAGATGGATTAGTAACGGAATATACAGTTGAATCCCCTGAAATCGTTCTTTTACCGCTTATTCGTGACGGATATATATTCCTTGGTTGGGAAAACGGCGGTGTGCTTTCACAAACAATTACTATTGCAAAGGGAAGCACGGGTGACCGTTCATATACTGCAAGCTGGTGTAAGAGCACGGATTCGCAGGGCTTTGTATATGAATTAAGAGGCGAGCATATGGTTTGCGTTGGCTTCGTTCGTCCAGTTGATGATGACCATATGAAGGACAGACAGAGAATTTTTATGCCAAGTGAGTATTTCGGTTATCCTGTAACCGCTATTACAACAAATGCATTTACTGATTTCGGTATCAAATTCGGTCAAAGCTCATACAAAAACGCAAGCTATTATTATACTATTTGCATCCCGATGTCAATCACCTTGATTGAAGCTGACGCTTTTGATGGCTGTAACGGTATTTGCGTAGCTCTTTATAGAGAGGACAAGACAATAATTGATTCATTTAAGAGTGCAGACGCAGCTGAGCTTCGCGCTTGGGAAAAGGGTGTAATATATTCCTCAGGTAAGTCAAACAAGCAGGTTAGAGACTGTATTTGGGGTTATAGACCCGCTATTGGTTGGTCAAGATATTCTGCGGTTGAAATCGCTGATGACTATGAATAATTATATTTCATTTATAGTGATATCATAAAATATGCGAGAAAAGAGGCTGTCGCATTAGCGACGCCTCTTTTTAGGGGATAGTGAAATGAGTGCAGAAGGCGTGAACTCGTACACGTAAAGGGGTTCCTCAAACCGAAGAATGAGGTTTGGGGGTTCGCGTGGGCGTACTTAGTACGGCAAGCCCATTCCCAAAAATCTTGACAGATTTTAACGGGAGCCCTTG
>JBGVIN010000014.1:0-11634 GCA_045123255.1 Eubacteriales bacterium | reverse complement strand
CTTCAGAGCTTCGCTGAGAAGCTGGAAGCACGAGGATAAATTCCGCTTTATTTGGGCGGCGGTGATGATTTTTGTTGAAATGTCTTATTTTTGGCGCTTGCTCTACGTTGGAAGCGCAGACCAAGGTCAAATAAATTCTATGCTTGATAAGCTTCCGTTGCAGGTTTGCGAATGGACTTGTATTTTCTGTTCATTTATGATGATGAGAAAAAAAGACAATTGGCTTTTCCAAATTTGCTTTTACGTATGCCTGACCGCAGGCACGTGTGCGGTAATTATACCGAATACGGCTATTAGCACAACAGGTCCGCTTTACTATCGCTACTATCAGTTTTGGCTTGAGCATCTGCTCCCGACGCTCGGTGCAATTTATATGGCGCTCGTGCATGGCTTCCGCCCGAAGGTCAAGGGCATTTTCATAAGCGCAGGCTTCCTTGGCACACTCGGCACAGTTTGTATAATCTGCAATAACGTTTTTTCGGAGCATAATGCAAGATATATGTATTTCGACCTCTTTAAGAACGTGCCTATTCTCGGTATACCGTGGGTGACACCGATTTTCTTTGCGGTTGTAATGCTACACGCCCTTACAGCGGTTTATTTTTTAAGCAAGCTCTTGCTTATGTTGATTTATAAGCACAGAGCGAAGAAAAAGTTAAAATAATCAAGAAGGCAAGCTCGACCGAGCTTGCCTTCTTATTAGCATATTTTATAAATCCAACCGTATGTGTCCTCAATTTTGCCCCATTGAATGCCTGTTAAGGTATCGTAGAGCTTCTTTGTAACCTCGCCGATTTTGCCGCCGTTTACGTCATATTCCTTATCGTTGTAGCGGAATTTGCCTATTGGGGAAACAACAGCCGCCGTACCACAGCCCCACGCCTCTTTAAGCTCACCGCTTTCAAGAGCCTCAATAAGCTCGTCAACTGACAAAAGGCGCTCGCTAACCTGATAGCCCATATTTTTAAGAACCTCAATGCAGGATTTTCTTGTAATACCGGGAAGGATTGAGCCTGTTAACATAGGAGTTACTATTTCGTTGCCGATTTTGAACATAACATTCATAGCGCCAACCTCTTCAATGTACTTTCTGTGCACACCGTCGAGCCACAAAACCTGTGAATAGCCAACCTGCGCCGCCTTCTCTCCTGCGCGGTTTGATGCCGCATAGTTACCGCCGCATTTTACTGCACCTGTGCCACCCTTAACGGCTCTTACGTCCTCGGACTCAATCATAATCTTAACGGGGTTGATGCCCTCCTTGTAGTAGCTGCCGCTTGGAGATGCGATAATCATAAACGTTGCCTTATGTACTGTGTGAACGCCGAGCGTTTCATCGTTGCCGAACATATATGGACGAAGATAGAGTGAGGTGCCGAATGAATACGGAACGAAGTCCTTTTCAAGCTCAACGAAGGTGGTGAGCGCTTCCAAAAAATCGTTTTCGTCAATTTGTGGCAAGCACATTCTTTCAGCCGAATTATTCATTCTTCTGATATTTTCCATAGGTCTGAATAAGCGAATTTCGCCACTTTCAGTGCGGTACGCCTTCAAGCCCTCGAAAATTTCAGAGCCGTAGTGCAAAACGGTTGATGCAGGGTGCAAGGAAATTCGTCCAAACGGCACAATTCTTGCATTGCCCCAGCCCTTGCCTGCCTCGTAGTCCATAATGAACATATGGTCAGAGAAAACCTGACCGAAGCCGAGTGCGCTTTCATCCTTTATTTTCGTTGGTGAATCTGTTTTAATTATTTTGATTTCCATAATATACCCCAAAATGTAGTGCGTTTATAAAAAATATAATAGCACACATAATATTTCAAGTCAATATTTTCATAAAAGTTTTTTGAAAAATTTTAGCGTTGTAAAGTAATAAAATATAAATATGAAGATTTTCGTTAGATGCATTATGCCAAATCGAGCAGCTTTTCTATTTCACTTGCGTGATTTACGATATAAGTTGCACCCGCGTTTTTTAGCTCCTCCTCACTTCCGTAGCCGAAGCTAACGCCAACGGAATCAATGCCGAATTTTGTTGCACTGTTTATATCGAATTTACGGTCGCCGACCATCAAGGTTTTTTCTCGCTCAGCGCCCGAGGTATCAAACGCATACTGCATAACCTCGTCCTTTGTTGCGCGTGTTTTTTCGTCCATCGTTGCACCGCAGGCGTAATCAAATAAATCAAAGATTTCAAAAAAACGAAGCACCCTGTGTGCGTATTCCTCGGGTTTCGAGGTGCAAAGCACGACCTTATAGCCGTTTTCTTTAAGCTTTTCAAGTAGCTTTCTTATACCGTCGTAAAGATAGCACTCGAAAATACCCTTTTTGCGATAGTATTCACGGTAAATTTCAATGCCCTTGGTCGCCTTTTCGTCATCAAAGCCGTAAAAGTCGCGGAATGAGTCCGCAAGCGGTGGGCCGATAAAGCGAAGTGCGTTTTCCCTTGTTTCCTTTATTCCAAATTTGTCTAAGGCGTAAAGGACGGAATTCGACACTCCCTCGCCTGAATCTATAATTGTGCCGTCTAAATCAAAAAATATCGTATTGTATTTTCTCATATTTTTCCTCTCAAAAAGAATACACGGGAGGGAAAACCCCTCCCCTACAAATTGTTTTATGTGTTTAATTTTATCACAGAGGTACCGTTTTGTCAAGAAAAAAGGGGCTGTTGCAATAAGCACAGAACAAAAACAGACACATTCTCGTCTAAAACCATAATATATATTGATTTCAAAGCGGTTTATTGTTGAGAACTTGCAAAAATTGCAAGTTCTCTTCATTTTTTTTGTGTCTGTTTTTTAGACGCGACCTCGCACGCCCCAAGGGCTCCCGTTAAAATCTGTCAAGATTTTTGGGAATGGGCTTGCCGTACTAAGTACGCCCACGCGAACCCCCAAACCTCATTCTTCGGTTTGAGGAACCCCTATGCGTGTACGAGTTCACGCCTCCCCGAGGGTTCCTTGAAATTGAGTGCAATTTCAGGGAGTGGGTCAACACTCATTTCACTATCCCCTAAAAAAAGAGGCGTCGCTAATGCGACAGCCTCTTAACGTTATTTAAGCAACAGAGGAATATTCACGCTTTTCTGCTTGTGATTTTTCCTTCTTTTTTCTTGGTGAAGCAATTTTCTTTATTAAGTGATAAATTCCGTACACAATCATTCCAACCAAGTATACCGCTATGGCAACGCCAATCGGAGCAAGTATTGCATACCAAAGCTCGCCCTTGGCAATATAGAACGCACCGCTCTTTTGGAAGAACCAGTCATAGCCTGTTGCGTTCCAGCTTTCAAGGCTTGACATATCGCTATATACAATATTTCCGAAAAGTGCCCACGCGCTTGCCACAAAAACACAAATTGCAAATTGATATGAGCCGCGCTTTATTGATGATTTCGGTTGTCCAAAAGCAAGGCACAAAATTGCCCAAGCGATTAAAACGCCGTGGTAAAGCATTGTTTGGAAGGTGTTATAACAGAATGGGAATGCGTCGCCGAAAACGCCGTTTGGATATACAAGATACATTAAAGGTCCAACGATACCCAAAATAACAAGCGGCTCTTTGATTTTTGCAAATTTCTTTGAGTGCTGAGCAAAAAGGCAAAGCGGTCCCATAACCGTGCAAATATGGAATGGGAGCTTGTCAAGATAAGCCGCAATTGACTGAGCAAAATCGCCCTCTAATTTTGATATCGGTCTTACAAACAGGTCGAAAACGTAGAGCGAGAAAACGACTATTGAAAGCACGTCAAGAACCGTTTTCTTGGTTTTGTCGCTTTTCTTTCGCAAGAAAATTGCACAAAGTATAATAGGTGTTGCAAATGAAATTATATAAATAAAATGCCAAAGTGTAAATGGACCTGCGTGCCAAAAGCTGTCGACAGGCACGTCGTAGGTGTTAAAAATCGTATGTAAAAAATTTACCATTTTCTCTCCTTAAATATTAAAAGTTTATGCCTTGAATTCGCATTGATTTTAACACCAAGCTGTAATAATGTCAACCTTTTATTAAAATTTTGTGTAGTTTTGTTAATATAATTTACAATTTGTTAAAATTTACATCCATATTTGTACTGTAATTTGTCGATTTTCATCTAAAAATTGACGTTTTTATATTATTGGCGCTTCTTTTCTCTTTCATACTTGACATTTAATTATTTAATGATATAATATAGCACGAAACGCTTGTATATAGGAGGTAAAATATGAAAATTCAATTGAGCGACCATTTTACGTACGGAAAAATTTTGCGTTTTTCCATTCCGCCTATAATTATGATGGTTTTCACCTCTATTTACGGTGTGGTTGACGGATTTTTCGTTTCAAATTTTATATACGATAACGGTGCTTCCTTTGAAGCGGTCAACTTCATTATGCCCTATCTTATGATACTTGGCGTTCTCGGCTTTATGTTCAGTACAGGCGGCGGTGCTTTGATTGCACAAAGCCTTGGCAAGGGAGAAAAAGAGCGTGCAAACAGTCTTTTTTCTCTTTTTATATATTTGCCTGCAATTCTCGGCGTTGTAATTGCGATAGGTGGATTATTGCTTCTTAAGCCCGTGGCTCTTTTGCTTGGAGCGGAAAACGGCTCCGAGATGCTTAATTTATCTTTAAGATACGGACAAATTTGCCTCATCGGTTTGCCTGCGGCAATGCTCCAAATTGAGTTTCAGGGTCTATTCTCCACCGCCGAAAAACCGACACTGGGTCTGGTATTTACGGTTATTTCGGGAGTTTCAAATATCATTCTCGATGCGCTTTTGGTTGCCGCTTTCCAATGGGGAATTGAGGGCGCGGCAATTGCAACCATTACAAGCCAATTTATCGGATGTATTGGCCCTGTTATCTATTTTGCAAGAAAAAATTCAAGCCTGCTCAGGCTAACGAAATTCAAATTTGACGGACGCGCAACGTTGCAAGCGTGCATAAACGGCTCGTCGGAGCTTCTTTCTAACGTTTCAATGTCACTCGTCGGTATGCTCTATAACGTTCAGCTGCTTAAATACGCGCCCGGGTACGGAATTAAGGCGTACGGCGTTATGATGTACGTAAACTTTATTTTCATTTCGGTGTTTATCGGTTATACTGTGGCGGTCGCTCCCATAATCAGCTACAACTGGGGGGCTGGCAACCATAAGGAGCTAAAAAACGTACTGAAAAAGAGCCTCGTCGTTGTCGGCGTGCTATCGGTTTTGATGTTTATCCTTGGCCAGTTGCTTGCTACTCCTATGGCACATCTTTACACGAGCTACGACCCGTATCTGCTTGCAAAAACCAAGGAGGCGTTTTTCTACTACGCATTTGCGTTTTTGTTTGCAGGACTTGCAATTTTCGGCTCATCCTTCTTCACCGCACTTGGAAACGGCCCTATCTCGGCGCTTATCTCGGTATTAAGAACGCTCGTTTTCCAAATCGGCGCGGTATTCTTGCTTCCGCTCTGCTTTGCCAACCCCGAAAACAAGGTTATCGGCATTTGGCTCTCCGTCGTTGTCGCGGAGCTTATGGCGGTTGTCGTTATGTCAATTTTCATGATTGTAAAAAGAAAAAAATATAACTATTAAGGCGGATTTTTCGCTTATGCTTAGATAAAATTTTGAGAATTTTAGAAAAATGCCGCACCTGCGGAGCAAATTTGCTTCTTAATATAGGTCCTGACCATCTCGGCAGATTTCCCGTCCCTGCCATAAATATTTTGAAAGAGCTTTCCGATAAAATCGACCGCTAAGGCAAAGCGACGGAGTCATATTTATCTAATCACATAAAAAAATCAGAAATTCGCGTGAATTTCTGATTTTTCTTTTACTAATATTTTATTTAAGCATTATACGAAGCGGTGCGCGCCATACGGTAATTTCGGACGAAAGAAATTCACCCTTGGTTACTCCTTCAAGGTCATCAAGCGAGTTTATTTCCTTATCGTTCATCGCTACTATGACGTCACAGGGTAAAATGCCCTTTGCTGATGCCCCTGCGAATTGGTCAACGTCCAAAACAAGCACGCCGTTATGCCCTGCCGTTGCAAATACCGTCATTTCGCCGTCGGTTTCAATGTTTTTTACCTTCATATCAAATAGGGAAATAATATTTGCCTTGCTCTTTTTTTGGCTTTGATTGATTTTCGGCAAAACGGGAGTCCTTGCAAGCTTTTTGAGCGGTGCGTATCTTACGCCAAACTCGCTTGGGAAGCTCTCAAAGCCCGAAATTTCGGGAGAAACGAGTCTGTAATCGCCATGCCTTGCATCCTTGAAAACACACTTCGTTTTTATAGAGCCTTTGTCCATACCCGTGATTTTTTCAAGCTCAGGCGCTTTTTTTATACCCTTTGTGTTTTTGGAATGCAAAACGTTAAAATCAATGCTTTTTCCATAGCCGTGATCCATCATTATAGGCTGATATTCCGTGAAAATAACGTTATTTTCAACCACGTCTCCGCTATTTTCGTACCAAACGTGCAAATGGACGGAGTTGTTTACCGTTATATTGTTATGAACGTATCTATAAAAGCCCTCGCGCAGCTTAATACCGCCGTTTAAGCAAAGATTGTTGTAAATTTCATAATACGACGAGCCGTCGTCAAGGTCAATATCCCATCCTCTGTCGCAACGAAATCTTGAATTTCTGATAACATTTTTTGAAATACAGTCAAGACTGACGTACTTGTGAATTTCACTATCGTCAATATCGTATAGATGCCAATATCTGTCTCTGCCCCACGAATTGAAGCTACCGTGGTCGCCCGTTTCCTTAACCGTATCGAAAACGTCACAGCCGTCGATTAAATGACCGCCGAAGGTACCCTCGGAAATATTTATTCCCGCACGAGAAGCATCATAAATGCTTGTGTTTATAACGCTGATAGCGTACGACATTGAAATTTCAACGCCCGTTGCTTGCTTTTCAAGCACACCGACGTGCTCAATCAAGCAGTCTTCAACAGTACATTCCCTTGGATATTCGTTGCTTTTCGGTCCTTTTTTCTTATCTATATCAAGAAAGCTTTGGCTCTTTGTCGCATCAAAAAGCGGACTTCTAACCGCGCTTGGCTTACCAACGAAGCAAACGCCGCTTGCTCCCAAATCCTTGAAATGACATTTTGAAACCGTGATATTTTTGTTTTTGCCGTCAACGAAAATTCCGTTTGTGCCGATATCGAAAAGCGAGCATTTTGAAACGGAGCAATTTTCCGAATTATTAAAATAAATCGCGCCGCCCCTATATATTGCCCAGTCGCTTCTTAAAAGTGAGTCGTAATGCTGCATAAAGGTTCTTTTTGCACGTCTGAATTTTATATTTTGAACGGTAACGTTTTTACATCCCTTGAATACGAAAAAGCTTGAATTTACGCAAATTTCGGCATCGTTTAAGTTATGTCCTTCCTTTGGAATTACGTAAACGCGTCCGTTTTCCTTATCAAAATACCACTCGCCCGGCAGGGTCATCTCCTCGCGCACGTTTTCAATATACTTAAAATCGGAGTGCATACCCATTTGTCTGTTGTTTTGCCAGCCGCCTATATAGGTGAGGTTGCCGTTTTCGTCCTTGCCCGTCACCTCGTAGGAATAGCCGCCCCAATTGTGCCTGTGCATTGCGTGAATATATGCGCCTTTGGGATTTTTCCATTCGTCCGCCTTTTTCTTTGACAAAACGTCTCTTGAAAAGCCACCGAAAATTTTTATATTCGGATTATATTTTGGGAAGCGCGCCATTTGATATTTTTCGCCGCTTATATAAAGCGCGTCGGCTTCATATTTTGTTTCCAAGGAAAAGACGCCGTTACCCTCGTCTACCCATCCGTCAATTTTTATGCAGCCGCCGATAACTGTATTTTTCTCTCCGCGAAATTCGATATTTTCACCCTTAACCAAAATAGGAGAGGTCAGATTGTAAACTCCGTTCTTTAAGCAAATAACCGTTTTTTCGCCTTCCTTATGGCAGGTAAAGCCCGCAGCTTTTTTGCTCTTAATAAGTGAGGAAAGCTTGGCACAGGATAGCTTTTTCAGATATTTTTCACGCTCTTTTGCCTCGTTTTTATCCTCAAAGGTTTCGAAATAGCAAAGCTCTGGCGGCAATTTTTTATATAGCAGGTCGCGCACAACTCCAAAGCCGTATTCACCTTCGTTTTCTGTCAAATAGGTATAAAACATAATCCACCTCAAAAGCATTTTTCTTCATTATACCGCGAAAGCTTACTAAAATCAATTATGAAAAACAAATATTATTTGATTTTTCATATATTTCGTGATACAATGAAGTAAAAATTAGATTGCTGCAATAAGGAGCAGATATGAATAAAAAGATTTTAAGAGATAAGATACTCGGTTGCTTTAACGGTAAAAACGTGGGTGGAACGCTTGGCGCGCCGCTTGAAGGAAAGAACGGATTTTTCGATATTGAATATTTTATTCAACCGAATATTGAAAACAATCCTTTGCCGAACGATGACCTTGATTTGCAAATTTCATCCTTAAATGCCGTTAGAAGATTTGGAAAAAACGTAAATTCGGAAATTTTGGCGGAATACTATAATATTTACGTAAATCCAAGCTGGGCAGAATACGGTGTTGGTAAATCAAATTTAAGACGCGGTATCCCCACACCGATATCAGGCTATCACGCCAACAGCTACAAGGACAGCTGCGGCTCGTTTATCCGCAGTGAGATTTGGGCGTGTCTTTGTCCCGCTCACCCCGAGCTTGCAGCTCGCTATGCATATTTTGATTCCTCAATTGACCACGCAGACGAGGGAACGTTTGGCGAGGTGTTTTGGGCAGCTATGCAAAGTGCCGCTTTTTGCGAGAGCGATATTAAGAAGCTTATTGATATCGGTCTTAGCTATATTCCAAAGGAAAGCGCACTTTACAAGGGAATTTCACTTGTCGTTGACTGCTATGAAAGCGGAAGGACATGGGAGGAAGCAAGAGATTTAATTTTCAGAGAAATCCCGGGTGCTTTTTCGTATCAGCACACAAAGCTAAAGGATATCAAGCTCACAGAATATACCCCTGCCCCAGCAGGCTTTGACGCGCCTCAAAATATAGCGATTGCCATTATGGGACTACTCTACGGCGAGGGCGATTTTGGGCGTAGCATGCTTATTGCCGTAAATTGCGGCGAGGATGCGGATTGCACAGCGGGAAGCTTGGCTGCAACGCTCGGCATTATTCTTGGCAATTCAAGGCTACCCGAAAGATGGATAAAGCCGATAAACGACATTATCGTTACGGCAACCTTGAATACGCTTGACTACACTATGACAATGAATACTCCGTTTTTCCTACCTCGTACAACGCAAGAGCTGGCGGACGAAATTATAAAATGTATTCCAAAAATGCTCCCCGTTGAAGCTTATGATATTACAGATGACGGTTTGGAGGTATTCCCCAAGGACGGTTTTTATTGTAAGGATAACGAGGATGTTTATTATAAGGGTGCTTTTGGAAACAGGGCGCTTGAATGCTTTAGTACCACGGAGCTTTTAAGTCTGCCTCATTATTCCGTTTTCAAGGAGCTTTCTCTTTTCAAGGTACAAGCGATTTATGAAAACGATTTCTTTTTTGAAAATGGACGTGAGACCTCGGTAAAATTGAAAATTTACGACAATGGAGAAGCAAAAATTCAACATTGGCTCACAATTCGCGCATATTCATACAGCGGTGTTGAAATTAAAGAAAAAGCTTGTACCGTGCCGCTTGGCAACTGTAACGGTGACGTGGTGGAAAAAACCTTCCACATTATGCCAACGCAGGTTGAGGGAGATAAATTCGACGTTATTTTCGATATATCTATGGAAGGCCACGCAAGCATGAATTTAATTAAGGTAAGCTTTTTTGCAAAATAAGAAGCGCTTGCCAAAAAGCTAAGCGCATACAGTAAGGACGAAATATATGATAATAGACAGTAAAAAATACAACGGAATTTGCTCCTGCGGCAAAAATCACAATATGACGACAGAAACCTGTATTGTTGAAGCAGGCTGCTTGTCGAAAATAGACGAGTATATTAAAAATTGCGGTTTAAGCGGATACGGTGTTGCTATTTATGATGAAAATACATACCGTGCGACAGAAGGGCTGCATCCTTCGGTAAGCAAGGAAATTATACTCTCGCCAAACGGATTACACGCGGACAATCACGGTGTGGCGCTTGCTATGGCAGAATTGCCCGAAAAATGCGATTATTTAATTGCGGTAGGCTCGGGCACTGTTCACGATATAACGAGATATATCGCTTACAATAAGGGCTTGCCATTTGTTTCCTGCCCAACGGCAGCAAGCGTTGACGGCTTTTGCTCCTCTGTTGCCGCTATGACGTGGGACGGCTTCAAAAAAACGTTCACCGCGGTTGCGCCCAAAATTGTGGTTGCAGACCTTGATATAATTTCAAAAGCACCGGCTTTTCTAACTAACTCAGGCTTTGGCGATATGATAGGCAAATTTATCGCATTGGCGGACTGGAAAATTGCACACGAATTAACGGGTGAATATTTCTGCCCCGTTATACACGATATGACAAAGGATGCCACACAGGCGGTGCTTGATTGCGCGCAGGATATTAAAAACCGTGATATCTGTGCGTTTGAGAAATTGATGTACGGGCTTTTGATGTCAGGTCTTGCTATGCAGCTTCTCGGCAATTCTCGCTGTGCCTCGGGCGCGGAGCATCATATTTCGCATCTTATAGAAATGCAACCCGACGGCTTGGGCGCAGAAAGTGACGCCTTGCACGGCGAAAAGGTTGGCGTTGGCACTCTTATTGCATCAAGTGAATATCATAAAATAAAGAATAATCCTTCAATTTTAAGCGGTGAATATATACCTGCAAGCAAAAAATATATTGCTGATATGTTTGGCGGCAAATTAAAGGACTCAATAATCAAGGAAAACGAAAGCGACTGTGCAAGCGGTATCACCGAAAAGGATATTGCGCGCCATTTTGAGGCGATATATGGAATTATAAGCTCTGTTCCAACCTACGGGGAGCTTATAAAAATTTATAAATTACTTGGCGCAAAGGACTCCCTTGACTCAATTGGTATTTCCGAGGAAAAGCTCCCCACGTTGCTTGAATATTCTCCTTTGGTAAGAAACAGGCTAACTCTTATGCGCCTTCGCAGAATGTCTTTATAAGCACTCGGCGCGAATTGTCAAAATTCGATACCTAAAAAGATTTACAATAGATAAAAACGGCAAGCACATCAAGGAGCTTGCCGTTTTTAGGTAGAATGATTTTATTAAAAAAGCTTCAAAAAACGCTCTTTTGTTCAAGTAGAGCTTGTTAAATGAAAACGCCGTATATCATAATATGATAGCTTGGATTTAACGATTTGATTTCTATTTTGGAAATTGGCTTTTTCTCAACATTTATTTCGAGGTTATTTATTACGTATTCCTCAAAATTTTTGTCATAGCTAAATATTATAGCTTTTTTCGCGTTCTCGGCTACGGGGTTGATTTTTGATGAACCGACAGAGGTATATGCAACCGTTACATCTATTCCGTTTTTTGCAATATAATTTTGTGTTTTTCCGTCTGCATATTGGATAGATATTTGTGCCACGTCTTCGCCATATTTTCCCAAAATCGGATATCCGTAATTCAATGACGTCATTCCCAAAACGGAAATACAGTCGGTT